>NZ_JBBEBZ010000072.1:6139-32180 GCF_040882075.1 Nitriliruptor sp. | reverse complement strand
AGCACGTCGTCGGGAGCCGGCCCGTACATCCAGTCGACGTCCCGCCGGATGGCGATGACCCACATCCCCGTGCGGGCTGGCAGCTCGAGCTCGCGCAGCGACGCGGACTCGAGCTGGTTGTCCTCGCGGATCTTCACCCGGGCGGTGACCTCGGTGGCGTGACGGAGGTCGTCGCGCAGCTCGGTCGGGATGCCGAGATCCTTGAGCACGACCCGGGCGATGTCCTCAGCCGCGTCCGCGATGCCCTCGATCGAGACCGCCATCGACAGCACACCGGCGAGCTGGTCGGCGTCCTCGAAGGTCCGCGTCGCGATCATGCACACCGCACGCAGTTCGACGAGGGTCTCGTCGACGATGTCCTCGAGCCGCAGGACCTCCCGCGCGATCGCTTCGTCACCGAAGAAGATCGCCGCGTAGGCGAGGTCGACCATCAGCTCGGCCGCGTCCTTCGCGCCGACGAGTAGATCCTTGACCGTCCGACGGTCCTGGCCAGCCCCACGTCGTTTCATCAATGTCAACCCACCTGCAGGATGGCGATGGCGCCGACCAGGCACAGGATGCCGAGCAGGTCCATCGCAGCGGTCACGATCGGGATCCCGTGGTTGTCGGGGTCCAGGCCGTAGCGGAACGAGGTCACGGCCGCGGCGTACGCCACGACCAGGATGAGAGCGGTGGCGAACAGGCCGGCGAGCCCGGCGACGGCCAGCAGCTGCCAGGGCGGACCCGGGGCCAACCCCGCCAGCACCGCGCCAGCCCACCCGATGATGCCGACGCCCGTGAAGCCGACCAGCGCGAGCAGCCCGGTGAGGGAGAAGTCCAGGCGTGCAGCTCGGCCGGGGAACCGGCGCGGCTCCACCGACCCGATGTGCAGCTTGCTCGCGAGCCGGCTCGAGAGGATGCCGCCGAGCGACCCGCAGTTGGCGATGAACGGCGGGATCAGGACGAGGACGGCCGGGAGGGCGAGCAGCTGCTCTGCGCGCGTCTCGAGGACGGTACCCGCCAGCACGCTGACCACCGTGGCGATGGTCAGCACGACGAGCGACTCGCGGATGATCCGACGCGTGTGCCCATCGGCGTGGCGCCACCCCGCCACGATCGCGCCGACCCCCGCCAGGATGCCGAGGACACCGAGCAGGATCGGCACCACCGGGAGGTGGAGCAGCAGCGTCGCACCGATGAGCGCGGGCAGACCGACGAGGTCGCCGGCGGCGGTGATCATCGGCGCGCCGACGTCGTCGACGTCCCACCCCCGGCGGTCCGCCTGACGGGTGAGCACCACCGCAGCACCTGCCATGACCACCGAGGAGACGATCGCGCCGACGAGGGACACGGTGGTCAGCTGGAGCAGGTCGATCGACGGCAGGCCGAGCATCGCGCTGGCGACCCAGGCGACCACCGCGATCAGCAGGGCCGTGGCCACGCTCAGGTACGTGGCGCTCTCGAGCTGGCGACCGAGGAAACTCTCACGTCGCAGCTCCGGCGTGAACTGACCCGTCATCATGCCGGTGCCGAGCCGCGCGGTCAGAGCCCCGAAGATCGCCCCGCGGACGCCGATGGCGGCCGGGATGAGCACGAGGAGGCCGGGGAAGCGCTCGAGCGGTCCCCGTGCGGACCCGAGCACGAGCCCCGCCACGAGCGTGGCCGCGAGGCCGATGCTGAGCGCCACCGTGCCGGCCCGGATGCTCCGAGCTTCCTGGGCCCAGTACCCACGCACCTCGGCGACGGGCAGCCCGAGGGTGCGACCGATGGCCAGCAGGGGCCCGGGCACTCTCACGCCGAGGTGGCGACGACGTTGCGTCACGTCGCCCCCCTGCGTCGGTCGCTGCCCCGGCGTCGCACGGGCAGTTCGGTCGCCCGAGCCTAGTGTTGCCACCGGAGCCGTCCGTGGGCGTTCGGTACGCTCGGCCATATGACCGATTACACCGCCCCAGTCCGTGACATCCGCTTCGTGCTCGAGCACGTGACGCCGCTCGCGGAGCTCACCGCGCTCGACGCGTACTCGCACGCGGATCCCGATCTCGTGTACGGGCTGCTCGAGGAGGCCGGCCGGTTCTCGTCCCAGGCGATCGCGCCGACCAACCGCGACGGCGACACGGAAGGCGCTCGTGTCGAGGGCGACGAGGTGATCCTCCCGGGCTCGTTCAAGCGGGTCTACGACCAGTACGTCGAGGCGGGGTGGGGCACGCTCCAGCACCCGACCGAGTTCGGCGGTGGCGGCTTCCCGCTGGTGGTCGCCAACGCGGTCAAGGAGACCATCAACTCGGCCAACCTCGCGTTCTCGCTCGGCCCGCTGCTGACCACCGGTGCGGTCTACCTGCTCACCCACCACGGGTCCGACGAGCAGCAGCAGACCTACCTGCCGAAGATGGTCACCGGCGAGTGGTCGGGGACGATGAACCTGACCGAGCCGCAGGCCGGTTCGGACGTCGGCGCGGTGACCACCAAGGCGGTCCCGAACGACGACGGGACCTACGCGATCACCGGCCAGAAGATCTACATCACCTTCGGCGAGCACCAGCTCACCGACAACATCATCCACCTCGTGCTGGCCCGGCTCCCCGACGCGCCTCCCGGCACCAAGGGGATCTCGCTGTTCATCGTCCCGAAGTTCCTCGTGAACGAGGACGGCTCGCTCGGCGAGCGCAACGACGTCAAGGTCGTCTCGGTCGAGCACAAGCTCGGCATCCACGCATCGCCGACCTGTGTCATGGCGTACGGCGACGACGGTGACGGCGCGATCGGCTACCTCGTCGGTGAGCCGAACACCGGCATGCGCGGCATGTTCACGATGATGAACGACGCACGGCTCGGCGTCGGTATCCAGGGGCTGGCCATCGCCGAGCGCGCCTACCAGCAGGCGCTGGCCTACTCCCAGGAGCGCCGCCAGGGCCGTGGCCCGACCTCGGAACCGGGCGAGCAGTCACCGATCATCGAACACGCCGACGTCCGCCGCATGCTGCTCACCCAGAAGGCGTACATCGAGGCGATGCGGGCCCTGTGCTACCTCAACGGCCACGCGCTCGACCTCGCGCACGCCAGCGCCGACCCGGTGGTTCGCGAGCAGCAGCAGAAGCTCGCCGACCTGCTCACCCCGCTGTCGAAGGCCTGGTGCACGGACCTCGGCGTCGAGCTGACCTCGCTGGCGCTGCAGATCCACGGTGGGATGGGTTACGTCGAGGAGACCGGCGTCGCCCAGCACTACCGCGACGCCCGCATCGCGCCGATCTACGAGGGCACCAACGGCATCCAGGCGCTCGACCTGGTCGGCCGCAAGCTCCCCTACGACGGCGGCGCCTTCGTCAAGTCGTTCCTCGCGGACCTGGCGACCTTCCCCGACGAGCTGCCCGAGAGCCTGTCGTCGATCGCCTCGCACCTGCGGGACGCCGTCCAGCAGCTCGAGCAGGTCACGGACTGGATCTTCGAGCACCGCGAGCAGCCGAACGACGTGTTCGCGGGGGCCACGCCGTACCTGCGGATCTTCGCGACCGTGGTCGGCGGCTGGCTGCTGGCGACGGGCGCGAAGGCCGCGCGCGAACAGCTCGACGCCGGCGCGGGCGACGGTTCGGGTGCGACCCACGTGTGGGACGACGACTTCCTCGAGGCCAAGATCGTCACGGCCCGGTTCTACGCCGAACAGCTGCTGCCGCAGGTCGCCGGTCTGGCCGGCGCGGTGACGGCCGGTGCTGACGACCTGTACGCGCTCAGCCCCGAGCAGCTGGCCTCGCGCTAGTCGAGCCAGGTGGTGACGCGGTCGCTGGCGGCTGCGTCGCGGTCCGTGCCCGCGAGCACGACGGTGGGGCGGCGGACGGCGATGGGTCGTGCCGCGACGGCCAGGACCGCGCGCGTCCCGGTGACGGTGGCGGCGTCCACGCCGAGCGTGCCGCGTCGGTCGCCGAGCGCGGCAGCGTCGGCGAGCAGCTCACGCTGGTCGAACCGCCGGGGACCGTCGACGAGCGCGATCAGCTCGGCACCGGCGCGAGGAGGCGGTGGGGCGTCGGGGAACGCCTGCACCGCGACCGCCCACGGTTCGCCCCCGGTCGTGGCGAGAGGTGCTCCGTCGACCGCGGGCCCGGTCCACAGCACGTCGGTGGCGGACGCCGGAGCGGGGCGACCCTCCTCGACGACGGCCACCTCGGCGTCACCATCGAGCACGACCGCGATCCCGGCCCACCAGGCGGCCAGACACACGGCGGCGAGCGTCCACCCCGCCGGCACGTCCACCCGCAGCCGGTTCCCGGGTCCGAGCCCCAGATCCGCCTCGAGCAGGTGCGCCCCCTTGGCCGCCCACTGGGCCAGCGTCGCCACGCCCTGCTCGTCGCGGCGCGACGGGCGTAGGACGGTGACGGCGGGGCGGAAACCGAGCTGGTCGGTGGCCGACCGCAACCCCGACGCGACGTCGGTCGGTACGGCAGCGGGGTCGGGAGGAGGGACCAGCTGCACGTGTTCCTCGCCGGGTCGGGGGTCCGAGGGCAGCTCGCGGGGCGGTCACCGAGGGTCGTCACCGACCGTGCGCGCGACCCTCGATGCTACCGTGGCGGCTTCCGTGCCCCGTCGCGCGCCGACCTCTCCGGCGCGCAGCCGCCGCCGCCCACCGGCGGGCTGTAGGACCGGGACGCCCACGCCCCGAGGTGCAAACGCGCCGTGACCGGCTCCCGATCGCTGACGTTCTCGACCTCCCGACGTTCCACGCGACGTCAGGGGGTCCGGATCGTCGTGTGGGTCCTCGCGGCGCTCCTGGCCGCGCTGGTCGTGCTCGCGCTCACCGCCGGGCTGCTGTGGACCTACGCCTGGGCACAGCTCGGTGGCACCGAGCTGCCATCGCTGGCTGCCACCGGTGACGGCGCGCTCGGCGCCGGCGGTGCGACCTCGCCGCCGGGGACCACCACGGTGCTCGTCGCCCTCACCGCGCCGACCGCGGACGGCGATGACGCTGCCGAAGCGGCCGGGACCGGACCCGAGCTCGCGGGCCCCGTCGCGCTCGTCCAGGTGGGGGGCGTGCGGGATCGTGACGCGGCCGTGATCCTGCTGCCGCCCGAGCTCCCGGTCACCGTCGAGGGCGAGGCGCCGATGCCGCTCGGCCAGGTGCACGCCGACGGGGGCGTCGACCTGCTGCTCCGCACCGTCGTCGATTACAGCGAGGTCGACGTCGACCACGTCGTGACGGCGGCGACCGACGCGCTCCCGCGGTTGGTCGACCTCCTCGGCCCCGTCGAGATCTGCGACGACACCTGCCGCACCGTCGGCCGAGCGGACGTCGAGGCAACGATCGCCGCCTTCACCGCGACCGGTGCGCCATCACCCGACGTCGCGGCCGCGACGCTCGAGATCGCGTCGGTCCTCGGTGCGCTCGGTGCGACCATCGATCCGGCCTCCCTGATCACCTCGCCGTTCGCGACGCGATCCGCGATCGAACTCATCGGCGACGACGTCACGACGGATGCCAACCTGCGCGGCGCCGCGCTGCTGCCCCTCGGTGAGCGGTTGGCCGCGGTCGGGGACGTCGCGGTCGTCACCCTGCCCGCTGTCACGAACCCCGACAGCGGGCAGCTCGTGGTCCTCCCCGAGCAGGCGGCGACCCGCTTCGCGCTGCTCCGGGAGGGTGGGGTGCCGACGAAGACCGATGAGGACGACGCCGCCGCCTTGCTGGCCGCCGCGACCGTGTCGGTCCAGAACGGGACCGGCACGGCGGGCTACGCGGCCTCGCTCGAGACCCAGCTCGCGGCGCTCGGCGTCCGCGTCGTCGGCACGGAGAACGCCGCGAGCTTCGACGTGGAACGCACGCAGGTCCGGTTCGAAGCCACCGATCCGGCTGCCGAGGCCGCGGCGGTGCTCCTCGCCGCCGAGCTCGGTGACGCCGAGCTGGTGCCGACCGACCGGGCTCCGAGCTTCGAGGGTGAACCCGTCACCGTCCAGGTGATCGGTGGGGCCGACCTGGACTCGGGTGCGCCCGACGGATCGGAGGCCTGACCGTGCTCATGGGAGGCGACCCCGGACCGTGGGGACCGACCGTCGCGGGTGGTGTCGCGCACCGCACGCTGCGTCGTCTGCTCGTCGCGCTCGGCGTCCTGTCGCTCGTGGCGATCGCCGGTGCTGGCACCACGGCCTACCTGGTCTACCGCGAGGCGGAGGCCAACCTCACACGCGTCCCGGTGGATTCGCTCGAGACCACCGGATCACCGTCGGACGCCCGTCACTTCCTGCTCGTCGGATCCGACGATCGGTCGGGGTTGTCGCGCGAGGAGCAGCGCGAGCTCACCCTCGGATCCGACGAGGAGTTCGGCGGACAACGCAGCGACACCATGATGTACGTGCGGGTCAGCGCCGACCGGTCGCAGGTGGCGATCATCTCGATCCCACGCGACCTCATCGTCCGTCGCGACGACGGGGGTCAGGGCAAGCTGACCGACCAGTTCGCTGGCGGCCCGGAGCGCGTGGTCGAAGCGCTCGGCCGCACCTACGGGCTGCCGGTCAACCACTACGCTCAGGTCTCGCTCGGCGGCTTCATCGACGTCGTCGAGACGCTCGGCGGCGTGACCATCGAGCTCGAGGAACCGCTCGTCGACCGCAAGTCCGGTGCGGAGTTCACCGAACCCGGTACCTACGAGATGAACGCCGTCGAGGCCCTGTCGTACGTGCGCTCACGGATCGGGTCGGACTACGCCCGCATCGCCCGCCAGCAGAGCTTCATCCGGGCGGTCCTCGGGGAGCTGACCGAGACCGGCAACCTGACCAACCCCGCGCAGCTGCTGCGGCTGGTGGAGGACATCACCTCCCACCTCACCACCGACGAGCGGCTCGGGGTCCAAGAGATGCGGTACCTCGCCACCGACCTGCGCGAGAGCGTGGCGGCCGGGGTGCCGATGACGACCTTCCCGTCCTACAGCGTCGAGCTGCCGTCGAGCCCGGGACTGCCCGGTGGCTTCTACGTGCTGCCCTACGAGCCCGGCGCCCGCGCGCTGGCTGACGCCATCGCGTCGGGCGAGCCACTGCCGGAGACCGCCACGCGGGACGATGCGGCCGACGTCGCCGTGGCCATGGTTCCCGGTGACAACCGACGGGCGGCCGGCAACGTGCTCGGACCCACCCTCGTCTACGCCAACTACGACGTGAGCACCTGGTCATCGGCGCCCACCTTCCTCCGGGTGGGGACGACGACGGTCGTCTACGCACGCCCCGGGCGGCTGCAGCAGGCCGAGCACGTCGCGGCGCTGCTCGGGGCCCCGTTGCGCAACCTCCCGACGGGCGCCGAGGTGCCCGAGGGCACCGACGTCATCGTCGCGGTGGGCGCCGACGCCGGGGGGACCGACGGCTCGACGAACTCGACGGGGCAGGGGACCCCGTGAAGGGCCTCGTGCTCGCCGGCGGGTCGGGCACGCGACTGCGCCCGATCACCTTCACCTCGGCCAAGCAGTTGGTCCCGGTCGCCAACAAGCCGATCCTGTTCTACGGGCTCGAACAGCTGCGGGACGCCGGGGTGGTGGACGTCGGCATCGTCGTCGGCGACACCGCGGCCGACATCGAGGCCGCGGTCGGGGACGGGTCTGCCTTCGGGCTCCAGGTGACCTACCTGCGCCAAGAGGCACCGCTCGGCCTGGCTCACGCGGTCCTGACGGCCGCGGACTTCCTCGGTGACGACGACTTCGTGATGTTCCTCGGCGACAACCTCATCGAGGGCGGTCTCGGTGACCTGGTGGCCGCCTTCGAACGCGACCGTCCCGCTGCGCAGCTGCTGCTCAAGCGCGTGCCCGACCCGGACCGCTTCGGCGTCGCCGTGCTGGGCGCCGATGGGACCATCGAGCGGCTCGTGGAGAAGCCCGCGGACCCACCGTCGGACCTCGCGCTCGTCGGGGTCTACCTGTTCACCTCGGCGATCGTCGACGCGTCGCGCCGCATCGTCCCGTCGGCGCGGGGCGAGCTCGAGATCACCGACGCCATCCAGCGGCTGGTCGACGACGGCCTGCCGGTACGTGCGTCGCAGGTCTCCGGTTGGTGGCTCGACACCGGGAAGAAGGACGAGCTGCTCGATGCGAACCGGGTGGTGCTCAGCACCGTGATCCGGCGCGTCGAGGGTGAGGTCGATGCGGCGTCGACCATCACCGGTGAGGTCGTGATCGAGGCCGGCGCCGTGGTCGCGGGTTCGGTCGTGCGCGGACCCGCCGTCATCGCGGCGGGCACACGGATCGTGGACAGCTACGTCGGTCCGTTCACCTCCATCGACCGAGGTTGCGTCGTCGAACGTTCCGAGGTGGAGTTCAGCGTGCTCATGCCGGGCTGTCACCTGCGGGACGTGCGCCGGCTCGAGGGGTCACTGCTCGGTCGTGACGTACGTGTCGTTCGGGGGACCCGGCGTCCGTCCGCGCACCGGCTGCTGCTCGGCGATCACAGCGACGTCGAGCTCGCGGAGGGCTCGTGATGCGCCTGCTCGTCACCGGTGGGGCGGGGTTCATCGGCTCGAACTTCGCGCGATGGGTCCTGACCAACCAGCCCGACGTGCGCCTCACCAACCTCGACGCCCTGACCTACGCCGGGAACCTCGCCTCCCTGGCGGACGTCGAGGACCACCCGCGGTACCGGTTCGTGCGAGGGGACGTGTGCGATCCCGCGTTGGTCGGCGAACTGGTCGCGGATGCGGACGCGGTCGTCCACTTCGCTGCGGAGTCCCACGTGGACCGGTCGATCGACGATCCGGCGGCGTTCCTGCGCACGAACGTGACCGGCGCCGGCGTGGTGTTCGACGCCTGCCGCCGGGCCGAGGTCGACCGCGTGCTGCACATCTCGACCGACGAGGTGTACGGCTCCGTCGAGGCGCCGGGCCGCTTCGGCGAGGGCGATGCGCTCGAGCCGAACTCCCCGTACGCGGCGTCCAAGGCGGCCGCCGACCTCCTGGCCCGCTCGTACGGCGTGACCTACGGCTACCCCATCACGGTGACGCGCTCGGCGAACAACTTCGGGCCCTTCCACCTCCCCGAGAAGATGATCCCGCTGTTCGTGACCAACCTGCTCGATGGGCGGAAGGTCCCCCTGTACGGCGACGGCGGCAACGTCCGGGACTGGACCTACGTGCTGGACAACGTGGTCGCGCAGTGGCTCGTGCTGACCGAGGGCGTGCCGGGCGAGGTCTACAACGTCGGCGCTGGCAACGAGCTGACCAACCGTGCTCTCACGGGTCGCCTGCTCGACCGGCTCGGCCACGGTGAGGACATGATCGAGCACGTCGCGGATCGACCCGGGCACGACCGGCGGTACGCGATCGACACCTCCAAGGTCGCAGCGCTCGGGTGGCACCCCGCGTCCGACCTCGACGAGGCGCTCGATGCGACGGTCGCTTGGTACCGCGCGAACGAGGCGTGGTGGCGACCGCTGAAGGATGGCGGTCTCTCCGCCCGGCGTGGGACGTCCCCGAGCGGAGGTCGGTGACCGTGCGACTCCTCGTCACCGGGGCTGGGGGCCAGCTCGCCAGCGACCTCGTCGAGGTCTGCGACGCGGACGAGGTCACGGCGCTGTCCCACGCCGAGCTCGACGTCAGCGACGAGGCGTCGGTCCACGCGGCCGTCCGCGAGCTGCGTCCCCACGTCGTGTGCAACACCGCGGCGTGGACCGACGTCGACGGCTGCGAGGCCGACCCGGACCGGGCGCACGCGGTCAACGCGCTCGGCCCGTGGTGGTTGGCGCGGGTGTGCCGTGACGTCGGTGCGACGCTCGTGCACCTCTCCACCGACTACGTCTTCGACGGGAGCGCCCCGCTCGACGGGACGGGGTCGCCCCGCCCCTGGGAGGAGACCGACCCGGTCGCACCCCGCAGCGTGTACGGACGCAGCAAGGTGGCGGGCGAGCAGCTCGTGCGCGACACGCTGCCCGACCACGTGATCGTGCGCACGGCCTGGCTCGCCGGTGCGCACGGGTCCAACTTCGTGGCCACCATGCTCCGGATCGGCCGAGAACGTGGGACGGCCACGGTCGTGGACGACCAGGTGGGCTCCCCGACCTTCACCGCTGACCTCGCGCCGGCCCTGCGCCACCTCGCCGTCGCGGGGCGGGCCGGGACCTACCACGTCGTCAACGCCGGACGGGCGTCGTGGTACGACCTGGCTGCTGCAGCCTTCGAGCTGGCGGGGCTCGAGGTGGATCTGACCCCCCAGCCGTCCTCCGAGCTGGACCGACCCGCGCCGCGCCCGGCGTGGTCCGTGCTCGGCACGCGGCACGCGCGGCTCGCGGGGGTCCCCCCGCTGCCCGACTGGCGCGACGGTCTGACGCGGCTGCTCGGTGAGCTCGGTGAGCTCGGTGATCTCGGCGAGTCCGCGACCTCGGCGCCGTCGTGACCGAACCCTCCGTCGCCGTGGTGGTGGTCACCCATCAGACCCGCGACGAGGTGCTCGGGTGTCTGGAGACGCTGCCCATCGACCTGCCGATCGTCGTCGTCGATACGGGTTCCACCGATGGCACCGCGGACGCGGTCCGCGTCGCCCACCCGCACGTCCGGGTGCTGGAGCTCGCGAACGCCGGGTTCGGACGGGGCGCCAACGCCGGCGTCCGGGCCACGACCAGCGACGTGGTGGTCGTCGCCAACGCGGACGTGCGGTTCGCCCCGGGCGGACCTGCTGCGCTCGCGGTAGCCGTGTCGGCGGGTGACCGGATCGCTCTCGTCGGGCCCCGCGTCACCTACCCGGACGGTCGCCGTCAGGCGTCGGCACGCGCCCTGCCCGACCCGGCGACCGCCGTCATGCACGCGCTGCTCCGGTGGGTCGCCCCGGCCAACCGGTGGTCGGTCCGCTACCGCCAGACCGACACCGACCCCGCCGCGGCACGCGACGTCGGGTGGGTCTCGGGCTGCGCGCTGGCGGTCCGGCGGACGACCTTCGACGCGGTCGACGGGTTCGATCCCGGCTACCCGCTCTACCTCGAGGACGTCGACCTCGCCGCCCGGCTCGGGGACGCGGGGTGGCGGGTGCGCTACGACCCGGTGACCGAGGTCGTCCACCGCGTCGGTGCCTCGACCGGTGCTCGTCGGTGGCGCTCGCTGGTGTGGCACGCCCGCGGTCTCGACCGGTTCGTGAGCCGTCGCTACGGTGCGCCCGCCCGAGCTCTCCGGCCGCTCACGCGGGTCGCCCTGGCTGCCTGGGTCGCGGTGACCTACCTCGCCGAGCGCACCGTCGGGCGAGGTCGCAGCACCACCGCCGAGTGAGCCGCTCGCGTCCCACCGCACCGCGACCCTGGAGTTCCCGTGACCGTCCGTGAGGCCTGCATCGTGGCCGGCGGCGCCGGCACCCGGCTCCGACCGCTCACCGCGACGACCCCGAAGCCGCTGCTGCCGTTCTGCGGCGTGCCGTTCCTGGCCGGGGTGATCGAGCGGCTCGCCGCCGTCGGTGTCGAACGCGTCCTGCTGGTGGTGGGCGCGGACCCGACCCCCTTCGAGGTCCTGCGACCCGGAGCGGAGCGGCTCGGCATCGCGATCGAGACCGTCCCCGAGCCCGGACCGCTGGACACCGCGGGCGGGGTCCGATCGGCGCTCGATCGCGTCTCCGGCACGTTCCTGGTGCTGAACGGCGACATCCTCACCGACGTCCCGCTGCGCGAGGCGATCGCGGCGCACGCCGCCGCCGAGGCTGATGCGACGATCGTCCTGACCCGCGTCGACGACACCTCGAGCTTCGGGGTCTGCGTCCGCGATGGCTCGCGCATCACCGCGTTCGTCGAGAAGCCGGCGCCCGGCACGCTCCCGGGCCAGGACGCGGTCAACGCGGGGACCTACGTGCTCGAACCGGCCGCGTTGGAGCGCTTCCCCGAGGGGCGGCTGTCGTTCGAGCGCCAGGTCTTCCCCGGCCTGGTCGAGGCGGGCGGACACGTCGAGGGCCACGTCAGCGACGCCGTCTGGGCCGATCTCGGCACGCCGGACCGGTACCTGGCCGGACACCGACTGGCGCTCGACGGGCGGCTGGCGTGGCCGCCGCTCGACGCGATCACCGACCGGGGCGACGGTGTCCGGGTGGCACCGGGCGCCGACGTCGCATCCGGCGCCACCCTGATCGGGCCGGTGCTCGTGCGTCCCGGCGCGCACGTCGCGGCCGGCGCCACCGTCGGTCCCTACGTCGTCCTCAGCGATCGGAGCGTGGTCTCCGCCGAGGCTGTGGTGCGCGACAGCGTCCTCGGTACCGACGTCGTGCTCGGCGACGGGGTGGTCGCGCACGGCCTCCTGGCCGGCCCGGGTGCGCGCGTGGCGTCGGGTACCGTCCTCGGCCGCGACGTCGTCCTCGGCGACGGGGTCGCGGTGGAACCCGGCGACGCCGTCCCCGACGGGGCGCGCATCCCGGGTGTCACCTGAGGGTGGCTGTCGGCGAGCGGGACAGGAGCGGCAGGTGGCGGTGGACGCACCGCTGACGGGTGCCGCCGCAGGGCGTGGTGCCCTCCGCACCTCGAGCAGGAAGCTCGGGGAGCTCTGGCGCGCCCGCGAGCTGCTCGGGCAGCTCGTGCGCAAGGAGCTGAAGGTCCGCTACAAGAACTCGAGTCTCGGGTTCCTGTGGTCGATGCTGACGCCCGCGCTGATGACGGTGGTGTTCAGCATCGTCTTCACCCGCATCGTGCGCGTCCCCGTGGACGACTTCGCGGCGTTCTTCCTCGCCGGGTACCTGCTGTGGCAGTTCTTCCAGAACTCCTGCCAGGGTGCCATCCACTCGGTGGTCGGCAACGGTGACCTCGTCAAGAAGGTCTACTTCCCGCGCGAGGTGCTGCCGCTGTCCCACGTGCTCAGCCAGCTCGCCCACCTCCTGCTCGCGCTGCTCGTGGTCAGCCCCTACCTGATCGCGACCCGTGGCTGGGGGCTGCTGGTCCACCTGCCGGCGACGTTGCTGGCGATCGCGTTGCTCACCGTGTTCACCTCCGGTGTCGCCATGCTGCTCGCCGGCGTCAACGTGGTGTTCCGCGACCTCCAGGAGCTGTTCGTCGTCCTCTACCTGGTCTGGTTCTACGCGACGCCGGTGCTCTACCCGATGGCCCTCGTCGAGGCGGAACTCGCCGGCGACCCCCTGTCGTGGGTCGGCACCATCCTGCTCATCAACCCGATGACGTGGTTCGTCGAGGCCTTCCGCACGCCGCTCTACGGTGCGGTCGTCGTGTCGTCGTCGGACGCGGCCCACCCGGTGGTGAGCATGCTGCCGACCTGGCCGTCGCTCGGGAACGTCGCGGTGATGGTCCTGTGGGCGCTCGGTGCGCTGATCGTCGGGTACGTCGTCTTCCTGCGTCGCGCGCGGACCTTCGCCAAGGAGGTCTGACGTGCCCGATCGTGACCCGCGCCTCCGGCCACCTCCCGCGGTCGCCGGCATCCGTGAACGCTTCGCCGGTGCGGTCGACCCCTCGCGGCCCGCCATCGTGGTCGACGGGGTCACCGAGACCTTCCGGCTGTTCCACGAACGCCCGAGCGGGCTCAAGGAACGCCTCGCCCGCATGCGACGCTCCAGCTTCACCGACTTCAACGCCCTCGAGGACGTGTCGTTCACGGTCAACCACGGGGAATCCCTGGCCGTGATCGGCCACAACGGCAGCGGGAAGTCGACCCTGCTCAAGATCCTCGCCCGGATCCTGCCGCCCGACGAGGGGGTCGCGATCACCAACGGCCGGGTCGCGTCGCTGCTCGAGCTCGGGGCGGGGTTCCACGGTGATCTGTCCGGTCGCGAGAACATCTACCTCAACGGCGCCATCCTCGGCCTGTCGCGGTCCGAGATCGATGAACGCTTCGACGAGATCGTCGACGTCGCCGGTATCCGGCCGCTGTTGGACACCGCGGTGCGTACCTACTCCTCGGGGCTCTACGTGCGGCTCGGCTTCGCGATCGCGGTGACCGTCGATCCCGACATCCTCCTCGTCGACGAGGTGCTCGCCGTCGGGGACGCCGAGTTCCAGAAGCGGAGCCTGGACCGCATGAAGCGCTTCCGGGAGGAGGGCAAGACCTTCGTCCTCGTCAGCCACGACCTCGACGCCGTCCGCGAGATGTGCGACCGGACCATCGTGCTCGACCGAGGTCGCGTCGCGTTCGACGGCAACGTCAGCGAGGGCGTCGAGCTGTACCGCCAGCGCGTCGCGTCGGCCAGCGCGCCCACGGTCGCGTCGCGGACCTCCCGCCGCGTGCGGGTCGAGGAGGCCACCCTCCTCGACGCCGACGGATCGCCGGTGCTCGAGGCCGCCCCCTCGAGCGGCATGACGCTCCGGGTGCGGATCCGCGCCCTCGAGGAGATCGAGACCTGCGGGCTCGGGATCACGGTCACGCGTGGTGACGGCACCCACCTTTACGAGCTGCACACCACCTGGCAGGGGATCGGCATCGGGCCGCTCGGCGTCGAGCAGGAGGCGACCGTCGACGTCCGGTTCGCGGCCCGGCTCCTCGCCGGTCACTACACGATCTCGGTGTCGATCACCGACGCCACGGCCCGCGAGACCTGGGCGGTGTCCGCGGACGCCGCGCGCTTCGCGATCCGGCCCGCCCCGGGTGGCGCTGGTCTGGTCGACCTCGGGGGTTCCGCCGCCGTCACCGAGGGTCCCGTCCGTCGCCTCGGTGACGCGACCACGACCGGACCGATCCCGCTCGCCCGCATCGAACGTCGCCGCCGTAGCGGTGCCTGATCCCCAGGCTCCGACCGCCGACGTGGCGGTGCCCGTCCGACGGGTGGCCGCGATCGTCGTGAGCTGGCGGCAGGTCGACCAGCTCGCCGCCTGTCTCGAGGCGCTCGAGGCGCAGCGCCACCCGCAGTTCGAGGTCGTCGTCGTCGAGAACGCCTCCGGGGACGGCAGCCTCGAGGTGCTCCGGGCGGCCGCATCCCGGGACCGGCGGCACCCGCTGACGATCGTCGCCAACCCGAGCAACCGGGGCTTCTCGGGGGGTGTGCACGACGGTCTGGCCGCGGCCCGCCCGGCGGATGCGGTGTGGCTGGTCAACGTCGACGCGATCCCGGCGCCCGACCACCTCGAACGGCTCGTCGCCGTGCTCGCGAGCGACCCGGCCTGCGCTGCCGTGCAGGGTCAGCTCGTACGGTCGCAGGTCGGCCCCGACGGCACCGAGGTGTTGGACTCGACGGGTGTCGAGGCGACCCGCGCCAGGCTCTTCCGCGACCGGGACGAGGGGCGACCCGTCGCGAGCTCCGCCCGGGAGGCGGGGGAGGTGTTCGGCGTGACCGGTGCGTGCGCCCTGTACCGCTCGACCGCGCTGGAGCAGGTGCGCTGGCGGGACGGGTCGATCCTGACCGGGGAGCTGTTCGCCTACTTCGAGGACGTCGACCTCGCGTGGCGCCTGCAGCGCTTCGGGTGGACGTGCCGGTACGAACCGCGCGCGCTCGCCACCCACGAACGGGGCGGCGCGGGACCGCGTCGGAGCGCGTTCGTCGAGGAGCTCAACGCGGCGAACCGGTTGCTGGTGCTCGCCACGCACGACCGCTGGCGCACGCTCGGCCGCTCGTCTCCGCTGGTCGTGGTCACGACGGTGCTGAAGTGGGCCGAGCTGGCGTTGAGCGTCCCGTCGGCGTGGCTCCCGGCCCTGCGGAGGACGATCCGCGGCTGGCGTGCCGCCCGGGCGCGGCGCGACGAGCTCGACCAGCGTGCTCCCGTGGCCGCGACCGACGTGGTCGCGCGCTGGTTCGGACCGTTCCGGTGGCGACCGTGGGTCGCCACGTGGTGGCGGCGCATCCGCGGTCGCGCACCGGGGGTCGCTGGCGGGGGGCGTCCTCGCTGAGACGCACGGGACCCCGCCGACCTGCGGCGGGGTCCCGGGTGACGCGGACGGGTCAGCTGTCGGTGTCGTCCTCGGACTCGAGCTCGTCGGTGGCGTCCTCGACGCTCTCCTCGCCGACCTCGTCCTCGAGCTCGTCCTTGGAGGCGGTGTCCGGCTCGTCGCCCTCGATCGGGGCCTCCTCCTCGGTGGTGTCGTCCACCTCGGCGTCGCTGAAGTCGAGGGCCTCCTCCGGGTAGGGCGCGAAGGTCCGTTCCGGGCCGATCCCGCGGGTGCCGAAGTTGCGGGCGACGAACGCGTTGGCGACGTCCTCGTCGAAGGTGTCGCAGTCCATCGCGGTGCCCCAGGCGCGGAACGCGACCGGCTTGCCCGAGGTGATCTCGCCGCCGTACGGCGCGGACAGGACCGCCGCGCCGGACAGCTCCGAGCGGTTCCCGAAGCCGTTGGCGTTCAGGGTCGCGGCCCAGTCGTCGATCTGGCCACCGTCGACGTCGCCGTCCTCGGCGTGCCAGACGATGATCGCCCCGTGCTCGAGGTTGTGGGTGCTCGACCGCTCGTCGATCGGGCGCGAGTACCCGTCCGGAGCGACCGGGGTGACCTGCACGTTGTGCGGGCCCGAGTGGGTCGGCCGCACGTCGGTGTAGATCGCGTCCGCTTCCGGCGCGGCGGCGGCCTCGAAGTGGAACCGGTCCGGCAGCGGTTCACGTTCGACGATGACCTCGCAGCCGGCAGCGGCCTGGGCCTCCTCCGCAGCTTCGGCGCTGACCAGGATGGCCTCGTCGAGGTTGCGGGGGTCGGGGCGGAAGGCCTGGAAGGCCAGCAGACCGACCAGGGCGACGACCACGACCGTGATGGCGCCGTTGCGCAGCTGGGCCTTCTTGGCCTTCTGGGCGGCCTCGGCTTCCTTGCGCTTGCGCTCATCACGGGACGCCGCGCGGCGTTCCTTGTTGGTCAGACGTTCGCGCTCAGCCACGGGGAGACCTCATCGTTGGTGCACACACGGGAGGCGGCAGCGTACCGACGGCTGGCCCGGCACCCGTCGGCACCCGTCGGCGGGCGGGTCCGGCGGCGAGGTCGTGCCTCAGCGTTCGACCAGCAGGTGGTCGGTGTCGACCGGCTCACGGGGTGGTGGCGAGGTGGCCGGGTAGCCGACGGCGAGCATGCCGGTCGGCACCCAGGTGTCGGGCAGGGCGAGCTCCGCGCGCACCGTGTCGACGCAGAAGACGGTCGAGGAGATCCACGCGCTACCGAGCCCGTGCGCGGCCAGGACGACCTGCAGGTTCTGCAGCGCGGCGCCTCCCGACAGCAGGAACAGGTCCCGCTCGGCCGCGGCGCGTCGCTCATCCGGGTAGTGGTGAGCGCCGTCGAGCACGACCCCGGGGAGCAGCAGCTCGGGAGCGACGCGGAGCACCGCATCCGACCGTGTGATCCGCCGTTCGATGCGGTCACCGTCGAGCCCGTCCCCGGCGAGGTCCGCGCGCCACCGTTCGGCCATCGCGTCGAGCAACCGGGTCCGCGTCTCCGGCCGCAGCCGTAGGAACCGCCACGGACGCGTGTGGTGGGGGGCGGGGGCCGTGGCAGCGGCCGCGACCGCGGCACGCAGGGCCGTGGGTGGGACCGGCCGGTCGGGATCGAAGCGGCGGACCGTCCGGCGAGCACCGACCGCGGACTCCGCGGCCGTCGGGCCGCCGGACCGGAACAGGTCCTGCTCGGGCGGCCGCACGAGGTCCCGTCCGGTGCCGTGCGGGACGTCCGGGTCCAGCCCGCGGACCACCACGAACGGTGTCCCGCTGGCCTTGGACCGCACGAGGTCGGCGATGCCGGCGACCTCGTCGGCGATCGCCGCCTCGGTGACCTCGAGGACGGCGCCGTCGAGGTCGGTGCTGCCGCGTTCGTCCCGCAGCGCAGCCGTCCCGGCGACGCCGAGCGCGACCTCGGTCTGTCCGAGACGCCAGGGGCGACCGAAGGTGTCGGTGACGATCACGCCGAGTTCGACGCCGAAGCGCGCGGTCAGCTGTCCGCGGAGCCTGTCCGCGGACGCGTCGGGGTCGATCGGCAGGAGCAGGGCTCGGGCCGGGCCGTCGTCGTCCGCGACGTTCGAGGCGTCGATCCCACCGTTGGCGGAGACGAAGCCGTGCCGGGTCTCGATCACGAGCACACCGGGCGTGTCGGCCACGATGCGCACCGCCTCGCGGCGAGCGAGCTCGCGGCGCGCCGCGCGCGGGTCGTCCGCGTCCGGCAGGTCGACGAGCGCCCCCTCGACGAGGCTCACCACCTTCGACGCGACGCAGATGACGTCGCCGTCGCGGAGCTCGACCCCGGCGGCGTCCGCCGCGTCCGCGATCGCCGTGACCAGGTCGTCACCCTCGGTGAAGCGCACCGGGGTCGGCAGTGCGATCGCCTCGAGGTGGCGCCTCGGAGGGGTCGACGGGCCGCTCACGTCGGCTCCTGATCCGCCGCGAGCTCCGCGGCGAGGTCCAGGCACGTGCGTGCGAGCGCAGCGGCGACGTCCGGGTCGTCCATCATCGTGTCGACCGAGCGGGCCCCGATCCCGAGGGCGCGTACCTCCTCGACCTCGCGTTCGTCGCGTCGGTCGAGCACCCAACCGTCGAGGATGCCCCCGGCGGCACGTGCGCCGTAGTGGCGGGCGACCCCGGCGGCCGACACCTCGGCGCCGACGGCGGGCAGGAGCCGGTGTGCCATCCCACGGACGACCGCACCACCGACGATCGGCGAGACGCCGACGACGGGCGCCGGGGTCTGGTGGACGGCCTCCAGCACGCCCGGCACCGCCAGGAGCGTGCCCACCGAGACGACCGGGTTCGACGGGGCGACGATCACCGCGTCCGCGTCGAGCAGGGCCTCGACGACGCCGGGCCCGGCGGTCGCCCGGCTCGCGCCGGACAGCGTCACCGACCCGACCTCCGGTTCGCCCCGTTCACGCACCCAGTACTCCTGGAAGTGCAGGTCCCGACCGTCGGTGGTGTGGACGCGGGTCTCGACCGGATCGTCGGTCGCCGGCAGGAGCTGCACCTCGACACCGAAGGCACGTCGGACCTCGTCGGTGACCACCGACAGCGGGACACCCTCCGCGAGGCGTGCGCTGCGGTGCAGGTGGACCCCGAGATCGCGGTCCCCGAGCGTGAACCACGGGTCGTGGCCGAAGCGGGCGAGCTCGTCGGCGACCACGTGCGTCTCGTCGGCCCGCCCCCACTGCTGGTCTGGGTGGACCACGCCGCCGAGCCAGTAGGTGATCGAGTCGAGGTCGGGGCAGATCCTCAAGCCGAAGCGCGTCAGATCGTCGCCGACGTTGACGATGGCCACGACCTCGTCGGCGGGTACGACGCGCGTGAGGCCACGCAGGAACCGCGCCGCTCCGACCCCGCCCGCCAGCACCGCGTACACCACACCGCTCCTCGTCACTCCACCGTCCGGGGTTCGCCCTCGATCGCTCCGCCCGCGAACCCTACGGCCCGCGTCGGTCCCGCCGGGACGCGCCCGCCACGCCTACGGTGCCCGGTCGGAGGAGGTGGTCGCGTGTCGCTCGATCGCGTCGCAGCCGTCGAGGCCGCGTTGGAGGCGGCCATCGCCGATCCGACGGGACCGGTCGATCCGGCTCCCCGGGCGCTCGACCCGGGGGAGCGTCTGGTCGCGGCCAGCGAGCTCACGGCGGGTCAGGCGCTCGAGCTGTTCGCCGATCAGGTCACCTCGCGCGCGCTCGACGTCGCGGCACGGCGGCTGAAGGCCGAGGGCCACGGCCACTACACGATCGCGAGCGCCGGTCACGAGGACGACGCGGTGCTCGGCGCGCGGCTCCGGGTCACCGATCCGTGCTTCCTGCACTACCGGTCGGGCGGGTTCATGGCCGCGCGCAGCCGTCGGATCCCCGGTGCCGACGTCGTCCGCGACACCCTGCTGAGCCTCACCGCCTCGTCGCAGGACCCCGCCTCCGGAGGCCGCCACAAGGTCTGGGGCAGCGCCGAGGGGTGGGTGGTGCCCCAGACCTCGACGATCGCGTCGCACCTGCCCAAGGCCGTCGGCGCCGCGGTCACCATCGGACGGGCCGCCAGGGTCGGCGTGGAGCTACCGATCCCGGACGACAGCATCGTGGCGTGCTCCTTCGGTGATGCCTCGATCAACCACGCCAGCGCGCTCGCGGGGATCAACGCGGCTCGCTGGGCGCGGCGGCGTGGGAACCCGGTCCCGATCCTGTTCGTCTGCGAGGACAACGGGATCGGCATCTCGGTCGACACCCCACCGCGCTGGATCGCGGAGACCTTCGGCGGGCTGCCGGGGCTCCACTACGTGCGAGCCGCCGG
Organism: Nitriliruptor sp.; assembly: GCF_040882075.1. Classification (NCBI taxonomy): domain Bacteria; kingdom Bacillati; phylum Actinomycetota; class Nitriliruptoria; order Nitriliruptorales; family Nitriliruptoraceae; genus Nitriliruptor; species Nitriliruptor sp. The sequence goes on along the minus strand of NZ_JBBEBZ010000072.1, from coordinate 12,152 downwards.
CGAACTGACCGACGTCTGGGAGGCGACCGGTACCGCCATCGACCGGTGTCGTGACCGGCGCGTGCCGGTCCTGCTCCACCTCGAGACCGTCCGCCTGTGGGGCCACGCTGGCAGCGACGTCGAGCTCGCCTACCGGAGCCTGGCACAGGTCGAGGCCGCCGAGGGGCGCGACCCCATCGTGCGCACCGCGAGGCAGCTGGTGGCCACGGGCGCCGCGACCCCGGCGCAGCTGCGCGAGGTGGTGGCCACGGTCCGGGCGCGCGTGGCTGAACTCACCCCGCCGGCCGTCGCAGCACCGCGGCTGACGACGGTCGCCGAGGTGGTCGCGCCGCTCGCGCCGGACGACGAGGTGGCGACCCGTGCCGCCGTGGGCCAGCCGGTCGACCCCGCGACGCGCGCCGACAGCTTCGGGGGCTCGCTGCCCGAGGAGGCCACCGCCCCCGCGCGACGGACCCTGGGCGCACACATCAACGCCGCCCTCCACGACGAGCTGCTGCGGCGGCCCGAGGTGACCGTCTTCGGCGAGGACGTCGGTCGCAAGGGCGGCGTGTACGGCGTGACGCGCGGCCTCCAGGAGCGCTTCGGACCGGCACGGGTCTTCGACACCCTGCTCGACGAGACCACCGTCCTCGGGCTCGCGCAGGGTGCGGGGCTGCTCGGCCAGCTCCCCGTCCCGGAGATCCAGTACCTCGCCTACCTGCACAACGCCCTCGACCAGCTGCGCGGCGAGGCCTGCTCCACCTCGTTCTTCTCGGACGGCCGGTTCCGCACACCCATGGTGGTGCGGATCGCCGGCCTGGCCTACCAGCGTGGCTTCGGGGGCCACTTCCACAACGACGACTCCATCGGGGCGCTCCGGGACATCCCGGGGCTGGTCCTCGCCGTCCCGTCGCGGGGTGACGATGCCGCCCGCATGCTGCGGGGCAGCCTCGCCCTCGCTGCCGCCCACGGACGGGTCGTCGCCTTCCTCGAGCCGATCGCCCTGTACGCCGAACGCGACCTGTACGAGGCGGGCGACGACGGGTGGACCACCCGCTACCCCGACCCGAGCGAGGTGCTGCTGCCCGGTGAGGTCGGCGTCCACCACCCGGACGCGGACGACGTGCTCCTCGTCACCTACGGCAACGGCGTCCGGCTGTCGCTCCGGGCCGCGCGTCAGCTGGCGGACGACCGCATCCGGTGCCGCGTCCTCGATCTGCGGTGGTTGAACCCGTTGCCGACCGCAGCGCTCGAGCGACACGCTGCCGCGTGCGGCGCGGTCGTGGTCGTCGACGAGTGCCGGGCCACCGGCGGAGGCATCGCCGACGCCGTGGTCGCCCACCTCGCGGAAGCCGACGTCCACGGTCCGCTCCGCAGCGTCCGGGCCCACGACAGCTACGTCCCGCTCGGGCCCGCAGCGGACCTGGTCCTCGTCTCCGAGGAGGACGTCGTCGCCGCCGTCCGGGCGTTGCCCTGACGGTCCGATCGGCGCGAGCTCGGCGGGGAGGCTGGCGGGGCCCGGTTGGCGCCCGGCGCCCGGGTCGGGTACGCACCAGGTCACGCCGCGCTGTCGGAGCTCGGGGCGGCACCTCGGAGGAGCATCGATGAGCGAGCGACCGGAGGGGACCACCAGCGTCGCCGGATCCCCGGATGGGCTCGCGCCCGGCCCCGAGGTGCTGGCGCGGCTGCGGCCGCGTGCGCTGCACCGCGCGGAGGAGGGCCGGACCCTCACGCGGGACGAGATCGCGTCCCTGCTGACCTGCCGGCAGGGTGACCTCGACCGGCTGCTGGCCATCGCGTCGGGTGTCCGCGACCGCGCCCCCTGGTACGCCGAGGGTTCGGCGGACCGTCCCGCGGGGTGGGGCCGGACCGCGGACGGCGTGCGACGGATCACCTACTCACGGAAGGTCTTCGTCCCGCTCACCCACCTGTGCCGCGACACCTGTGGGTACTGCACGTTCGCGTGGCCACCGAAGGGCGACGTGCCCGCCTTCTTGTCGCCCGACAAGGTCGTCGACATCGCCCGGCGTGGCCAGGATGCGGGCTGCACCGAGGTCCTGTTCACGCTGGGGGACAAGCCGGAGCTGCGCTACCCCGCCGCCCGGGACTGGTTGGACGCGCGTGGCTACGACACGACGCTCGCCTACGTGCGCGCCGTGGCCATCCAGGTGATCGAGGCGACCGGGCTGCTGCCGCACCTCAACCCCGGCGTGATGTCCTGGACCGAGCTGGCGACCCTGAAGCCGGTCTCGGCGTCGATGGGGCTCATGCTCGAGACGACCTCGAGGCGACTGCTCGAGAAGGGCAACGCCCACTGGAACTCGCCCGACAAGGACCCCGAGGTGCGCCTGCGCACCCTCGAGGACGCCGGACGCCTGTCGGTGCCGTTCACGTCCGGCCTGCTGCTCGGCATCGGCGAGACCCTCCCCGAGCGCGCCGACACGCTGCTCGCGCTCCGTGCCACGCACCGTCGGTACGGGCACCTGCAGGAGGTGATCGTCCAGAACTTCCGGGCCAAGCCGGACACCGCGATGAAGGCCCACCCCGAACCGAGCTTCGAGGATCTGCTGGCCTCGGTGGCCACCGCGCGGGTCGTGCTCGGCCCCACCGTCCACGTGCAGGCACCGCCGAACCTGTCGCCCGGCACGTACGGCGACATCCTCCGGGCCGGCATCGATGACTGGGGCGGCATCTCCCCGGTCACCCCCGACCACGTCAACCCCGAGGCGCCGTGGCCCCACCTCGACGAGTTGGCGCGACGTACCTCGGACCACGGCTTCGAGTTGACCCCTCGTCTGCCGATCTACCCCGAGTGGGCGCGCGAACCGGACCCGTGGCTGGCCGGACGGATGCGTGCGCCGGTGGCGGCCCTCGCGGGCCCCGACGGGCTCGCGCGACCGGACGTGCGCCCGGTCGGTCAGCCGTGGCAGGACCCGGAGGTGGAGGAGACGACGTTCACCGAGGCGATGGCCGCGGTGGTGTCGGGTGACGAGGCCGGCGGCTCGGCGGCGGACGGACGCAACGCCCGGTCGGCGCAGGCCGAGGACGATCTGCACCGGGCCGTGTACGGCGACCTGCACACGATCGCGGACGGGGTGTTGGCCGCGAACGCGCCGCGGGTCGAGGGGCCCGCCCGCAGCGCCATCCGTCCGGAGGTCACGGCGGCGCTCGCGCGGGCGCAGCGCGGGCTGGTGCTCGACGATCGCGACGCCCTGCTGCTGCTCGAGACCACAGGGGTGGAGCTCGAGGCCCTGGCCACCGCCGCGGACGAGGTCCGCGCCGACCGGGTGGGGGACACGGTCACCTACGTGGTGAACCGGAACCTCAACTTCACCAACATCTGTTACACCGGCTGCCGGTTCTGCGCCTTCGCCCAGCGACGCGACGACCCGGACGCCTACAACCTGTCGCTGACCGAGATCGGCGCCCGGGTCGCGGAGGCCGTCGATCTCGGCGCGACCGAGGTGTGCCTGCAGGGTGGGATCCACCCCGACCTGCCCGGCGACTACTACTTCGACGTCATCGACGCGGTCCTGGCGCGCGCGCCAGGTGTCCACGTGCACGCCTTCAGCCCGATGGAGATCGTCAACGGCGCGACCCGGCTCGGTATCTCGGTGCGGGAGTGGCTCGAGGAGGCCAAGCGCCGCGGCCTCGGTTCGATCCCCGGGACCGCGGCCGAGATCCTGGACGACGAGGTCCGTTGGGTGCTGACCAAGGGCAAGCTGCCCGCGGACCAGTGGATCGAGGTGGTGACGACCGCCCACGAGCTGGCGATCCCCTCCTCCTCGACGATGATGTACGGCCACGTCGACGAGCCCCGGCACTGGGTCGCCCACATCAAGCTGCTGCGGACGATCCAGGAGCGCACCGGCGGCTTCACCGAGTTCGTGCCGTTGCCGTTCGTGCACCAGCTCGCGCCGATCTACCTGGCGGGCGTGGCCCGTCCGGGCGCCTCCTTCGAGGACTCCCGTCGCGTCCACGCCGTCGCGCGGCTCCTGCTGCAGGGTGTCATCGACAACGTGCAGCTGTCGTGGGTCAAGCTCGGTCTGGATCGAGCCGCCACGCTGCTGGCCGGGGGCTGTAACGACCTCGGCGGGACGCTGATGGAGGAGACCATCTCGCGCATGGCCGGCGCGGACCACGGCATCGCGCAGACGCCGGAGTCGCTCCGCGCGGTGGCGACCGCCGCCGGCCGCCCGGTGGCCGAGCGCACCACGTTGTACGGCCGCGTTTCCGCCCGCACCTGAACGGGGAGCGCGCGGAACCTCGGCCGAACCTGAACAGAGAGCTTGACGAAACCTAGACAGCATGGTTGGGTTCCCCCACCGGACCTCAACGGAGCGCGTCGTGGCCACCGCCCCCCTGTACCTGCTCGATGCGAGCTCCGTGGCGCGAGCCGCGGACGTCGCCAGCGCGACCAGCGAGCACCTGCTCGTCGCCGCAGCGGGCGGTGACACCGACGCGTTCGCGGCGCTCTACGACCGCGTCACACCCCAGGTGCTCGGCGTCGCGTTGCGTGTCCTCCGTGACCGCTCGATGGCCGAGGAGGTCACCCAGGAGGTCCTCGTCGAGGTGTGGCGGAGGGCGGCACGGTTCGATGCCGAGCGCGGCACGGCGTCGGGATGGATCACCACGTTGGCGCACCGCCGGGCCGTCGACCGGGTGCGCAGCGAGCAGGCCTCCCGCGACCGTGACGAGCGGGTGACGCGTCGCGACGAGGTGCGGCCCTTCGACCACGTCGTCGACGAGGTGCAGGTGCGGCTCGACCACTGGCAGGTCCGGCGTGCCCTGGCCGAGCTGACCGACCGGCAGCGTGAGGCGGTCGAGCTGGCCTACTTCGGCGGCCACACCTACCGCGACGTGGCCCGGGTGCTCGGTATCCCCGAGGGCACCGCCAAGTCCCGGCTCCGCGACGGGCTCCTGCGCCTACGCGCCGCGCTCGAGGACCTGGTCTGACCGGTCCGCCGACCCCACGCCAGCCCCACCGCGACCCCCACCGGTGGGGGTCGTCGGCCGTCCCGACCACAACCCGTGGGAGATACCGCTTGACGTGGGCTCGAGATGGGCCGAGGATGCCAACCGTGTAGTTCCACCGCTGTCGAGCACGGCAGCACCCCGGAGCTCAAGGAGCGGTTGGTGGGAGCGATCATCGCGGAGCTGTCGACGAAGTTGGCCTTCGATGCAGCGGACGAGCGCACCTGGATGCTCGAGGCCAAGTGCCTCGATGCCGACCCGGAGGCCTTCTTCCCCGAGAAGGGCGGCTCCACGCGGGCGGCGAAGCGCATCTGCGGCGTCTGCCCGGTGCGGGGCGAGTGCCTCGACTACGCGCTCACGAACGACGAGCGCTTCGGCATCTGGGGCGGGCTGTCCGAGCGCGAGCGGCGCCGGGCCAAGCGTTTCACCGCCTGAGGCCGACCCGCGTCACCGCCTGACAGGTCATCACACACCCCGTAGGGAGCGCGGACGACCGATCGCCGGATCGCGCGGCCGCTCTCCGGCGCTCGCCGCCTCCCCTGACGCCACGGGGCGGGCAGCCCCGACGTGGTACGGTCCCGCCGCCCGTGGACCGGTCCGCGGACCCCTCGCCACCGGTCCCTCCCACCCCTCGCACGGCCCCCCGACGCCTCCAGCCGGGTCGCGGACCGCCGTGCCGCGACCCGTGCTCCCGCGAGGAGGATCGCGCCCCGGTGCCGGTTCCCGAGCCACCGCTCAGCGACGCCGACGCGTCGCAGGTCCCGCCCGCCGCTCCGGCGGAGGACGCGGCCGCCGCGACGTCGGCGCGCACGCCGTCGTCGACGCCGGTGCTCGCCGTCCTCGTGGCCCACGACGGTGGTCCCTGGCTCGCCGGCACGCTCACCGCGCTCGCGGCCCAGACCCACCCGCACCTCGAGGTGGTGGCCGTCGACAACGGTTCGAACGACGACACGCGGGCGGTCCTCCAGGCCGCGCTCGGCGAGGACCGCGTGCTGGTCGCCGACCGTGACCTCGGTTTCGGTGCGGCCGTCTCGATGGCGCTCGACGCGCGGCCCGTGGA
>NZ_JBBEBZ010000072.1:3026-6039 GCF_040882075.1 Nitriliruptor sp. | reverse complement strand
GTGACCTCGGTTTCGGTGCGGCCGTCTCGATGGCGCTCGACGCGCGGCCCGTGGATACCTCGCCGTACGTCCTGCTGCTGCACGACGACCTCGCGCTCGAACCCGACGCCGTCGCCGAACTCGCGGGCGCGCTCGACGACGACCCGCGCCTGGCGATCGTCGGTCCGAAGCTGCTCGATTGGGACGACCCGCGCCGGCTGCAGTCGGTCGGCTGGACCGTGGACCTGACCGGTCGCGCGGACTCCGGGGTCGACGAGGGCGAGCTCGACCAGGGCCAGCGCGACGTCGACCGTCGGACCCTCTACGTGTCGACCGCGGGGATGCTGCTGCGTCGCGAGGTCTTCGACCGCGTCGGTCGCTTCGACCGGCGCTTCCACCTGTTCCGCGACGACCTGGATCTGTGCTGGCGCACGTGGCTGTCGGGCGCGGACGTCGAGGTGGTCCCGGAGGCCGTGGGCGTCCACAAGGCGGCGGCGACCAACTACCACCGGCTCGGACAGACCCGGGTCATCGGGCCGCGCTACTTCGCCGAGCGCAACACCCTCGCGACCTTGCTCAAGAACTACGGACCGGCACGGCTCGCGACCATCGTGCCGCTGTACTTCCTGTTCGGCATCGCCAAGATCCTCGGTTTCCTGCTCACGCGGCGGTTCTCCGACGCGTGGCTGACCGTCCGCGCGTGGATCTGGAACGTCCTGCACCTCCTCGAGACCCGCCGTCTGCGGCGGCAGGTGCAGCAGCACCGCCGGCGCAGCGACGACGAGGTCAAGGAGCACTTCGGTCGCGTCGTGCCGCGGGTGCGGGCGTACGCCGAAGCCATCGCGGACTGGATCGCCGGCGGTGACGTGGCGCCCGCCGCGACCGAGGAGACCGCCGCCCGCGAACCCGAGACGGCCACCGCGAAGCTCGGCAAGCTGGTCCGTCAGCGGCCGGTCCTGCTGGTCGGCGCGGTCCTGACCGTGTTGGTGCTGATCGGGGCGCTGTCGCTGCTGGCGGGCGGGACGCTGCGAGGCGGCGAGCTCGCGCCCTGGCCGGCCTCGTCCCGGGCGTTCCTCGGTGACCACGCGTCTGCCTGGCACACCGCCGCCGGCATCGGGACCTCGGAGGCGCCGTCGCCCGCGCAGGCGCTGCTCGGGATCCTGCAGTGGCTGCTGTTCGGTTCGGCCTACCTCGCCTCCCGGGTGCTGCTGCTCGGCAGCCTGCTCGTGGCGTGGCTGCTGGCGCTGCGGGCCGCCCAGCGGTACTCGCGCAAGAAGCTGCCGCGTGTGGTCGCCGCCACGGCCTACGTCCTGTCGCCGCCGGCCATCGCCGCGCTGCTGTCCGGCGAGGTCGGGGCGCTGGTGACGGTGGCCGTCCTGCCGGGCATCGTGGCTGGCGTGGGCACGTTGGCCCATCGGACGACCGCGCCCGCCACCGCGTGGCGCGCCGCCGCAGCCACCGCCCTCCTCGGAGCGATCGCCGGCGCCTTCGTGCCGGCGGTGCTCGCGGTGCTCGTCGTCGCCGGCGTGCTGCTGTTGGTCACCGTGCTGCCGCGCTCCCCGCGCGGGTGGCGTGGCCCGCTGGCGGCACGGTTGTCGCTCGCCACGTTCGGTCCGCTCGCTCTCCTCGTGCCCTGGAGCTTCGGCCTGCTCGCCCCGGACGGCCCCCTCCGCGGGGTCGAGCCCGCTTCCATCGTGGACGGCGAACTGTGGCGCTGGGTCCTGCTCGTGCCCGGTATCGAGGGGTTCCCGGCCCCGTGGGCCGGCGTCGGGTTCTTCCTCGCCGGGGTGCTCGGGGTCCTGTTCGGTTGGCGGCGCCAGACGTGGCTGGTCGGCAGCCTGTACGCGGTCGGTCTGCTCGGCGCGGTCGGCGGGTGGTGGCTGGCCCGGACCGGCTCCCCGGTGTGGCCGGGGACGCCGTTGATCCTGACCGCCGCGGCCTACGCCGGGCTCCTCGCGGTCGCCTTCGCCCGCGGCGAGGCATCCCTCGGCCGTCACACGTTCGGGTGGCGTCAGGTCGCGGCCGTCACGACCGGCGCGGCCGTCGCGGTCAGCCTCGGGGCGGTCGCCTTCGGCCTCGTCCAGGGTCCGCAGGGCACCTACGTCCGGGACCGCGAAGCGCTGCCCGCGTTCGTCACCGCGGCCGCGATCCCGGAGGACCCCTTCCTCGTGCTCCTGCTCGCTGACGTCGACGGCGTGGCGACCTACGAGGTCGTTCCCGGAGCGGGTCCATCGATGGCCTCGACCGGGGTGACCCCGGACGCCGACGCCCTCGCCGTGGTGGACGATGCGGTCGCCGACCTGGTCGCTGGCCGGGACGTCACCGCGGCGGCGACCTTGGGTCACCTCGGTGTGCGGTACGTGGTGGTGCCCGACGGTGGGACGTCCGACAGCCTCGACGATGCGCTGCGCAGCCAGGACGGCCTCGAGCCACGTCCCGTCGCCTCGGGCCGGGTGCTGACCGTCCTCGACGCGCTCCCGCGCGCGAGCGTGGTCAGCGCCGATGCGCTGCGCAGCCTGACGACCATCGGGCGACTGCCCGCCGACAGCCCTCCGGAGCCGCTGCGCGTCCTGGCGGACGGCCGGGTCGTCGACGACGTCTCCGGCGGCGGTGTGCTGCTGGTCAACCAGTTGCCTGGTGACACGTTCGAGGCGCGGGTCGACGGTCGCCCGCTCGCGGTGGTCAGCGCCCCGGTCGCCGCCTTCGAGATCCCCGAGGGCGGCGGCAGGGTCGAGCTCGTGCCGACCGGCCAGGGGGCACGGTCGCTGGCGCTCACCGGGCAGCTGCTCGTCGCCCTGCTCGTGATCTCGTTGATGCTCCGTCCGCCCGGGTTCGCCCGCGCCGCAGACCCCGAACCGGACGCGGCGACGCCCGCCGAGCCCGCACGGACGACCGGGGGTGCCGTGTGAACCGCGCCAGCCGCCCGACGTACGCCCTCGCGCTGCTCGTCCTCACCGTCCTCACCGTCCTCCTCGTCGGCCTCACCGTCCTCCTCGTCGGCCTCGTCGACGTCCTCGTGGACCCGGTCGAGAGC
>NZ_JBBEBZ010000072.1:0-2926 GCF_040882075.1 Nitriliruptor sp. | reverse complement strand
CCTCACCGTCCTCCTCGTCGGCCTCGTCGACGTCCTCGTGGACCCGGTCGAGAGCTCGGTCGTCGTGCCGAGCGTCGATCCTGCGCTCGAAGCCGGGACCGAGGCCGTCTCCGGCCGATCGATCTGCGCTGTCGGCGACGCGCGCCCGGGGACCACGCTCGCCGTCGACGTCGCCCGTCCCGGCGTCGCCGGCGACGCCCCCGCGACCACCGAGGTCATCGGCTTCGAGGGGGGACGGGCCACGACGCTCGCGACCTCGCGGCTGTTCCCGGGGGCGGCGTCGCGAACGGCTCCCGACGCGGGTGCGTCCTCGGCCGTCGACGTGCGTTGGTCCGGCGGGCCGGCGGTCACCGCTCGCGCCTGGCGGCTCGACGGCGAGGAGGACCTGCCCGAGGGCACGGCAGCGGGTCCGTGCGTGCCTGGCACGGCCGCGACGAGCTGGACCATCCCCGGCCTGACCACGGCCGGAGGCGCCGAAGCGCGGCTGCGTCTGGCCAACCCGCACGGCAGCGGGGCGACGGTCGCGGTCGGTTTCCTCACCCCCGAGGGTCCCGACGACCCGACCCGGCTCCGCAACGTCAGCATCGCTCCGCGCGAGACGCTCGAGCTGGTCCTCAACGAGTACCTGCCCGAGCAGCCCGATCTGGCGGTCGTCGTCGAGGTCGCCTCCGGACGGGTCGCGGTGGAGGGCGTACAGCTCACGCGCAGCGCCATCGGCGGCGTCGACGGGGTCTCGTTGCTACAGCCCGCGACCGAGCCGTCGGAGGTCTGGACCGTCCCGTGGATCATCCAGGGCGAGGGCCGCAGCTCGTGGCTGTGGATCACCAACCGCACCGACCGGTCGGCACCCGTCGAGCTGACCTACCACACCCCCGACGGTGGCATCGTGCCCGAGCTGCTGTCCGAGGTGTCCGTGCCCCCGGGCACGGTCCGGCGGGTGGACCTGGCGGGCACGCTGCCGGAGGGGATCGACTCCGCGGCGCTGACGGCGCGGAGCGACGGGGTCCCCGTCACCATCTCCGGCGTCGCCCGGATCGAGGCGGAGGATCCCTCCGACACCGGGTTCGCGGTGCAGCTCGGCGCTGCGGCCAGCGACGGGACCTGGACGATCACCGGCAGCGGCGCCATCCGCAACACCGAGCAGCTGCGTCTGATCAACCCGGGCAGCGAACCGGTGACGATCGACGCCATCCTGTGGAACGGCTCGCAGGCCAGCCAGCCTCCCGAGCTCGCCGGCCTCGAGGTCGCCCCCGGCGCGCTCCTCACCGTGCCGCTCCAGGGACTGCTCGATGGGTCCCCGTCCTGGGCGCTGACGGTCCGTTCGGCGACGGGTGAGTTCGTCGCGGCGTCCCTCAGCAGCGGCGATCCCGACGGGGCTCGTCACCTCGTGTCGACCACGGGTGCGCCGTCGTCGTGGTGGACCACGCCACGCAGCCCGCTGCGTCGCCTGGCGCCGGGGACCGCGCAGCGGCTCGGGACCGAGCTCGGCATCGAACCGATCGATCCGCTCGCTCGGCCGGATCAGGACGGCACACCCGACCCGCCGACGGACCGCGGCGACGAGACCGAGGCGACCCCGCCGGCCGATCCAGACGAGGACGCCGGGGACAGCTGACCGTCTCAGGGCCAGCTTTGTTCGGCAGCCAGCGTTGCTGGATGCGGACAGCTGCCTTGTCGCACCCGTGCGGCACAGTGGTTCGGATGGCATGTGACGAGCGCCCAGGGACGGCCGCCGAGCGCGGTCACGTGACGCGTGCCGTCGAGGTCGTGTTGGACCCGTCACCGTCGCAGGAGCGGTGGCTGAAGTCGTACGCCGGGTCGATGCGTACCGCCTACAACTGGGCGGTCGAGGAGGCCGCCGCCAACATGCGGGTGCGCCGTGACGAGCGTGCGCGTGGTGTCCCCGAGGATGAGTTGACGCCGGCGCTGTCGTGGTCACGTGAGTCGTTGACCGCCCGGTGGCGTGAGGTGCGTGATGAAGTGCATCCGTGGTGGCGGGACGTGTCCATCCACGCGTTCCGGTCCGGGATCGACAACGCCGCCCTCGCGCTGAAGAACTTCTCCGAGTCACGGGCAGGGAAGCGTCGCGGACCTCGTGTTGGCTTCCCCCAGTGGAAGGGCCGCCACTCGCGGCAGGCGGTCACGTTCGTCGAACTCGCCGAGCACGTCGACCACCGCCACTGGATCCGGCCTGACACCCACGCCCACGTCCGGTTGATGCTGCCCCGCCGTGCCGGGGAGAACACGTGGGAGCGTCGTCACACCCGGCCACGTTCGGAGCAGGCTGCGGGCCGGGACCGGCGTGGTGAGGTCGCGTGGTTGCACACCCACCAGCCCGACGACGTCGAGGAGGTGTGGCAGTGGTGCGAGTCCGGCCGGGCGCAGGTCCAGGCGCTGACCATCAAGTACGAGGGCTGCCGGTGGAAGGCGGTCTTCCGTCTGCGGCTCCTCGACGGTTCGACCCGGCTCCGGCAGCCCGGTGAGCCGGTCAGGCAGCACGGCGGCAGCATCGGTGTGGACCTCGGGCTCACCCACCTCGTGACCCTCGACCGGCCGGTCCCCGGGCTGACCGACGAACACGGGCACGTCCCCAACCCACGCGTGCTCGACCAGCACCTGACCCGGCTCCGCCGGCTCGACCGTGCGATCGCCGGGTGCGAGAAGGACAGCAGGAACCGGGAGAAGCTGTTGCGCCGACGGGCGAAGCTGCACGGCAAGATCGCCGCGACCCGCAAGCTGTACCTGCACGAGCTGTCCCGGCGTTTAGCTGGTGGGTTCGACCTCGTCTGCATCGAGGATCTGAACGTCGCCGGGATGGCGGCCCGCAAGGGTCTTCGCAACGGCCGATCGGTGGCCGAAGCGTCGATGGCAGAGCTGGTCCGTCAGCTCGAGTACAAGACCGCCGACCGCGGCGCGGCCCTGGTCA
>NZ_JBBEBZ010000071.1:0-5147 GCF_040882075.1 Nitriliruptor sp. | reverse complement strand
TCGGATGGGCTCCGGACGTCCGAGGGGCCGACCGGGCGGGAACCGCCGTATGCGCGAGATGCCCGACGCCGTTGCGATCGCTACGGTGCCGGTGCTGTTCAGGCGCATCTCTCAACGCTCCGGGCCGAACTCAACCTGGCGCGAGCCGGGCGAGGCGACCACGGAGGTCGGTGTCGGCCGGGTCGAGGCGGACCTCGCCGGTGGCGATCCACCAGAGGGTGACCGCCTGATCCCAGTGGTCGGGTAACGACGCGGCCCAGGCGAGTGACGCCTCGGCCTCGTCGAGGTGGCCGTCGCACCAAGCGTCGGTGCCGAGCTCCTCGGCGCACGATCGGCAGAGTCCCGGCCAGCCATCCGGGCCGCAGGTCGGTAGTAGCCGTGGGAGTTCGCCGCAGCGGTCGCACGGACCGGCGTCGACCGCCTGCGGACCACGGTCGGTCGACGCCAACCAGGGTTCGACCTCGAGCAGCGCCGCTCGCAGCGCCGCCCGGTCGAACCCTGGTGTGGGGTCGGTCAGCTCATGACCGCGGTGTCGGCGAACTCGTCGTGCTTCCCGCGATTGGCGGGCTGCGAGTTGATCGTCACGGCGATCACGATCACGGCGATGAACCCCGCGATGCCACCGATGATCGGGACGAGCCCGAACAGCATCCAGATGTTGCGCTTGGCTGCGGCCTCCATCGACGGCGGGGTCCCGTCGGCGGCGGCGACGACCCGGATGTTCAGCAGCTTCTTGCCGAGCGTCGCACCCGTGGACGACTCGAAGTAGACGTAGTACCCGAACCAGGCCAGCGAGAACAGGGCGTTCCCGATCCAGCCCTGCAGCCCGAAACCACCCATGCTCCAGCCGAAGATGGCGAAGATGATCGTGGCCGGGATACCGATGATCAGCGCGTCGAGCAGGCGCGCGCCGAAGCGTTGGCCGAGCCCCGCGGTGGCGGTGACCCCCGCGCCCAGCTCCTGGGAGGACGGGGGCGGCGCGCTCGGCGGTGGTCCGCCGAACCCACCCTGTGGTGCGGGGTCGCCTCCCGGTGGTGTGCCTCCCTGCGGGGGCTGGCCCCCTGGTGGTGGCGTGCTGCCTGGTGGTGGCGTGCTCGGAACGTCGCTCACGGTTTCCCCTCCTCGGCCTTCGCCGGGATCATCGGACTTCGGCCCCTCGGCCCACCGTAGGCACCGCGATGACCCGATGCGAGGGACCCGTGCACGAGGTGCGACGCGGGGGTGCGGCCGCGCGGGCCCTAGCATCTGCCCCGTCGGCGTCCGCCGGAACGACAAGGAGCCCCCGTGACCCGCAGCCACAACCTCGCCATCCTCGGCGGCGACGGCATCGGGCCGGAGGTCGTCGCCGAGGGTCTGAAGGTCCTCGACCGCCTCGAGGACCTCGAGGGGTTCACCACCGAACGCGTCGACTACGACCTCGGTGGACGTCGCTACCTCGACACCGGCGAGGTGCTGGCCGACGAGACCCTCGACGAGCTGCGCGGATCGGACGCGATCTACCTCGGTGCGGTCGGCACCCCCGACGTGCCCCCTGGGGTCATCGAGAAGGGGTTGCTGCTCAAGCTGCGGTTCGCCTTCGACCAGTACGTCAACCACCGGCCGGTCAAGCTCTACCCGGGCGTGACGTCACCGATCGCCGGCCTGACCCCCGAGAGGTGCGACTTCGTCGTCGTCCGCGAGAACACCGAATCGGTGTACGCCGGCGCCGGCGGCACGCTCTACCGCGGGACACCCGCCGAGGTCGCGACCCAGGAGTCCATCAACACCCGCCACGGGGTCGAACGGATCCTGCGCTACGCCTTCGAGCTGGCCGCCTCCCGCGACGGCAAGCTCACCCTGTGCCACAAGACCAACGTGCTGACCAACGCCGGCGACCTGTGGATGCGCACCTTCACCGAGGTCGGTGAGTCCGACTTCCCGCAGGTCGAGCGCGACTACGTCCACGTCGACGCGGCCTGCCTCTACTTCGTCACCAGCCCCGAACGGTTCGACGTGGTCGTCACCGAGAACCTGTTCGGCGACATCATCACCGACCTCGGCGCCGCGCTGCAGGGTGGGCTCGGGCTCGCTGCCTCCGGCAACCTCGATCCGACCCGGCGGGCACCCTCGATGTTCGAACCGGTGCACGGCTCGGCGCCCGACATCGTGGGGCAGGGCAAGGCCGACCCGATCGCGGCCATCATGAGCCTCGGACAGCTGCTCGCCTTCCTCGGCGAGGACGGCGCTGCTGCGCGGGTCGAACGCGCGATCGCCGCCGAGCTGACCGAGCACGGCGGCGCTCGTCCCGACGGGTCCCGTTCGACGACGGCCGACGTCGGTGACCGGATCGCCGAGCTGGTCGGGGACTGATGTGCCCACCCTCCGGACCCGGATCGTCAAGGCCGGCTTCGTCGGCGCGCTCGAACTGATGCGGCGGGCCGGTGGCGGGATGCCCGTCGCCGGCGCAGCGGAGGAGGAGCTGCAGGAGTACGCGCTCGCTATGCGCGCCCAGCTCGAGACGCTCGCTGGTCGGCTACCACTCGGACGTTCGGTGCGCTTCCAGCCCGCCCGCGATGCGCCCGTCGATGGGCTCTGGGTCGCCGACGGGGTGGCCGTGCCACCGGTCGGCGACGACGGGATCGAGCGGGCGCTCGGCACGGAGTCGGCCGAACGGATCGTGCTGCACCTCCACGGGGGGGCCTACGTGCTCGGCTCGCCCGAGAGCCACCGGGGCCTTGCCGCCGCCCTGTCGCGCACGAGTCACGCGCAGGTGTTCCTGCCCCGCTACCGGTTGGCTCCCGAGGACGTGTTCCCGGCCGCGCTGGACGATGCCCTCGCCAGCTACCGGTGGCTGATCGAGAGCTGCGACTTCCCGGCTGATCGCATCGCCTTCTCCGGTGATTCGGCCGGAGGCGGACTGGCCCTCGCGGTGATGTTCGCCGCACGCGACGCCGGGCTGCCGCTGCCCGCGTGCTACCTGGCGATATCGCCGTGGACCGACCTGGCCGCGACCGGTGGATCGCTGCAGGAGCTCCACGCGGTCGACCCGTGGCTGTCGGCCGACCTGATCCTCCCCGCGGCGCGGGCTTACGCCGGTGACGTGTCGCTCGAGGATCCACGCCTCTCGCCGCTGTACGGCGACCTCGAGGGTCTGCCCCCGATGCTGGTCCACGTCGGGAGCGACGAGATCCTGCTCGACGATGCCGTGCGCCTCGTCGAACGCGCCAGGAACGCGGGCGTGGACGCCTCGCTCGGCCGGTTCCCGGGCCTCTGGCACGTGTTCCAGGCCTTCCCGCTCCCGGAGTCACGCAGCAGCCTGCGTGAGCTCGGTGCCTTCGTGCGGCGTCACACCAACGAACCTCTGGTCGGCGCCGCCGCCGCGCGCTAGCGTCGACCGGCTCGCGCCGGCCCCCGCCACGCCCGGCTCCCCGATCGCACGCGAGCGGACGTCCGCCGTGTCCACCTCGCTACCGCTCCGCCGCGTCCGCAACGACGACGATGACGACCTCCTCGCGCTCGCTCGGGCGGTCTCGCGCCACTTCTACGAGGACGAGAGCGACGACGAGCTGCGCCTGTGGCTGCCGTTCCTGCGCGGCTGCGTGTCGCTCGTCGTCGAGGACGGCGACCGGCTCGTCGGCAACTTCGGCAGCCTGCAGGTCGACATCTCCACCCCAGGCGGGGGACGCCTGCCGTGCGCCGGCATCACCGTGGTCGGCGTGTCGCAGACCCACCGTCGGCGAGGGCTGCTCCGGCGGATGATGACGGCAGGGCTCGACGACGCGGTGGAACGCGAGCAGCCGGTCGCCGCGTTGTTCGCCTCCGAGTCGGCCATCTACCCCCGGTTCGGGTACGGGATCGCCGCGCCGACGATCGAGTACCGCGTGGACACCAGCCGGTTGCGGTTCCTGGACCCCGTCGACCCGCACCTGGTCGTCGACCTCGATCCCGCGGACGTCGTCGCGGAGGCGTCGACCATCATCGCGCTGGTCGGCGACCGACGTCCCGGCCTGGTCTCGCGGACGGCAGCCGAGCTCCGCATGACGCTGCAGGACGACCCGCCGAGCTTCCGTCGCGGGGCGAGCTCCCGGCGACTGGTCCAGGTCCCGGGACGGGGGTACGCCACCTACCGCGTCAAGGACGACTTCCGCGACGGTGTCCTGGCGGGGGAGGTGCGGTTGCAGCAACTGCTGGCCACCGACCCGGAGGCCGAGCAGGCGCTCTGGCAGCACGTGCTGGACGTCGACCTCACCGCCACGGTGACCGCCGACCTGCGACCGCCCGACGATGCGCTGCCGTGGATGGTCGAGGACCGGCTGCGGCTGCGGATGGGCGAGAGCGCACCGCTGTACGTGCGCATCCTCGATGTCGTCCGCTGCCTCGCCTCCCGCACGTCGGCGGTGTCCGACGGGCTCGTGCTCGAGGTCCACGACCCCGAGCGGGACGCCGGCGGCACCTACCGGTGGGACGTCAGCCCCGAGGGAGCTGCATGTTCGCGGACCGACGCGGCACCGGACGTCGTCCTGCCGATCGACGTCCTCGCCGCGGTCTGGCTCGGTGGGACTCCGCCGACGCGTCTGGTGGATGCGCGGCGGCTCGAGGAGCGGACGCCAGGAGCGGTTGCCCGGCTCGATCAGATGGTGGCCACCGAGCACGCGCCCTGGACCCCGTGGGAGTTCTGACGGGCCAAGGTGGGCCGCGCGAGGAGGTCACCACCTAGCGTGTGCGTCCCACCCGCGACCAGCAGGAGCCCGCCGTGGCCAGCGTGTACAAGAAGATCGAGCTCGTCGGATCCTCCCGTGAGGGCGTCGACGACGCCATCCGAGGCGCTATCCGCAAGGCCAGCGAGTCGGTGCGCAACCTCGACTGGTTCGAGGTCAAGGAGATCCGCGGCTGGATCGCTGACGGCGAGGCGCAGCACTTCCAGGTGACCATCGAGGTCGGGTTCCGCCTCGACGACGCTCCCGCGGGCTGACCGACGGCATCCAGCGGACCCTGGCGGCCCACGGCGAGGTTCGACAGCGTGTCGACCTGCTCGCTACCGTCGTGGGCGTAGAACGCCGTCCGAGGAGCGAGCCGTGACCGGCCGCGACGTGATCACCGCCGACCGCGCCATCGTGGGCGGTCGTCCGGTCGTGCGTCCCCGGCTCGAGATCATCATCCGACCGCTC
>NZ_JBBEBZ010000070.1:0-5183 GCF_040882075.1 Nitriliruptor sp. | reverse complement strand
TGGGCTGGCCTCAGGCGGCCGCGCCGGCCCGATCGAGGTCGGCGTCGCCGTCGAGGACGGCCGCGAGGTCGGCGCTGGCGGGGACGCCGGTGGTGCGGGCGACGAGCCGCCGGTCGCGGTCCACCACGAGCAGCGTCGGGACCCGCAGGACCTTGTGGGCCTCGGCGAGGTCGAGGTGGTCGGCGGCGTCGACCTTCACCCAGCGGAAGTCGGGCCGGTCGGCGGACAGCTCACCGAGCACCCGCTCGACCGCGACGCACGGGGTGCAGGTCGGCGAGCCGAGCAGGACCGCGCCCGCAGCGGCCCCGTCGAGGTCGAGACCCACCGCGGCGAGGTGGTCGGTCGAGACCCGCGGCGCGTCGTCAGCGACGGTGCGGACGCGGCCGTCGCGTCGGTTCCACCACCAGCCCGCGAGGCTGGCGGCGGCCACGACGGCGAGGACGATCAGCAGGCGCAGGACGATCGGGCTCATCAGGCTCGGCCCTCCCCGGTGCTGGTGCGGTCACCGGCGCCGCTGCGGCGGGTGAGCCGCTGGCCGGCGAGGTAGAGCTCGCAGCCGACGCAGATGCCGGTGACGGCCAGCAGCGTGGACAGCGCGAGCACGACGGCGACAGCGATCCACCCGGCCGTGGTCGCCCCGACGGCGAACAGCACGAGCGCTGCCGTGGCGACGGCGAGGCCGCAGGCCTGGGCGAACCGCGGCGGCCCCTCGGTCTCGGTGGCCGGTGGCGGGCCGAGGTCGAAGCGCCGCTTGAGCGCCCGGAACACGTTGCCGTACGGCGACCACGCGAGGCCGAACACCGTCGACACCGTGAACACCAGCCACTGGAACGCGACGAGGCCGGTGCCGACCGGGCCCTGGACGATCAGCGCGAGGGCGAGGACCACGGTGGTGATCGCGGCACCGAAGCGGGGGCCGCGGACGTCGATCAGCAGGCCGCCGTCGGCGTCGTAGGCGAGGTCGTTGCGTCGAGCCATAGGTCGTCCTCGTGCGTTGGTGGGAGCGTGTGGGTTCGGAGCGGTGGTGGTTCTCGGAGCGGTGGTGGTCCTCGGAGCGGTCAGCGGCCGGTGGCCTTGCGCAGCAGGACCCGGACCGCGGGCTTGCCGCGGACGTCGCGTACGCGCGCCACGTCGACGATCTGGTGGCCGGCGCGGTCGGCCCAGCGGGCGAACGCCGCCGGGGCGCCCTGCCCGTCGGTGAGGATCTCGAGGTGGTCGCCGGGGCGCAGGGGGACGGTCGCGCGCATGGTGGCGACCACGCCGCGCTGGAAGTCGTCCCCGCGGACGTCGACGGTGGTGGTCGGGGAGGGCTGGGCGCCGAGCCCGGCTTCGTCGAGCACGGCCGTGACCCGGCCGCCCTTGGCCTCGACGGTGGCGGGGGCGCCGGCGGCGGCGAGCGCGCCACGCAGGAACCCGGTGGCCAGCGCGTCGCCCACTTCGCCGTCGACCTCGCCGACCAGGCGCAGGCCGACCTCGAGGCCCTCGACGACGACCACGTCATCGTCGGTGGAGGCCAGGCGCACCTCGGGGAACGCGGCTCGGAGCGCCTCGACGGCGATCACGGCCGCGGCGGCGAAGTCCCGGGTGTCGGCGCGCCCGGCGTCGGCGGCGACGAGCTTGCGGCCCTGTTCCTCGGCGAGCAGCGCCAGCTTGTGGCGGTGCTCGGTCAGCCCGGCGATGAGCTGGACGATGGTGTGGACCGCGAGCTGGCTGCCCGGCGGGACCTGCAGGTCGGAACCCGACGCTGCCTGCTCGCGGGCGACGTACACCTTGGCGGGCCGTCCGCCGCCCGGGTGCTTGCGGGAGCCGGTGACCAGCAGGCCGGCGCCGGCGAGGGTGTCGAGGTGGGTGCGGGCGACGTTCGGGTGGAGACCGAACATCTCGGCGACCTCGCGGGCCGTGGCGGGTCGGCCCTCGGTGCGGAGGCGCCGGTAGATGCCCGCCCTTGTCGGGACACCGAGAGCGCGCTCGACGAGCTCGTCGCCGGCGAGGGGGACCTCACCGGCGACGGGCTGCGTAGCGGTCGCGGTCGCGCTCACGGGGCGGTGTTCCTCCACTCGGGGCTCCTGGATCGGTCGGTTCCGACCGGTGTCGCGGTGGCCGCGACGGTGACCCCGTCCGAGGGGTGAACGAGGATGGTCCGCAGCAGCATCCCCGGAGGGTGCCGCAGACAGGGAGAACAGTGCGAACTGCGCGGCGCCGCGCGCACGACAGTGCGAACTCAGCCGTCCCGGGTCGGGAACCGGCCGGTGGTGGCGACCGTGACGATCGCGTGGCGTAGGCGTGCCACCACCTCGGTGCTGATGCCGTCCTCGGCGTGACCGAAGCCGATCGGTTCGTGCCAGACGGTGGCCGGGCCAGCGGCCGCGGCGACGAGGTCGTCCGCGTCCGATGGCGGGAAGTAGGCGTCGTCGGCACCGTGGACGACGAGCAGCGGCTGGCGCACTTGGGTGACCATCTCGGCCGGGTGCGGCGGCGACCGCCAGGCTTCGGGACCGGCGAGCCGCACCCCGAGCGCGACCCGCAGACCGAGGCGAGCCGACGGCCGTACCCACACCGCGTGGAGACGTCGGAGCGCGTCGGTATCGGGGACGTCGCGGAACCATCCGGGCGCGGAGACCGTCACGACCGCGTCGGTGTCCGCACCGAGCGAAGCCGCGTGGAGCGCAGCCGTCCCACCCATCGACAGCCCCACGGTGACCACGTGCCGGTGCCCGAGCGCGCGGAGCCACGCGAGACCGGCGTCGACGTCCGCCACCTCGTGATCGCCGAAGGTGGACACCCCGCCCGACCCACCGTGGCCCCGCAGATCGAGCGCGAGGACCGGCAGGTCCCGAGCCAAACCGTCGGCCAGGCGCGCGTACGCCGGCTTGCGACGGTTCGCCGCGAACCCGTGCAGGAGCAGTACCGCCGTTGGAGCGCTCGACGGCCCGGGCAGGTAGGTGCCCTCGAGGCGGGTGCCGTCGGCGGTCACCAGACGCGTGGTGGCGTGGGCCGACGCGTGCCCGCCGAGCACCCCCCGGGTCTCGAGGTAGCGGCGGAGCGGGCTCCTCCGGGGCGGCGTGGTCGCAGGCCGGCGGTCGCCGTCACGCGCAGGTGGCTGGACGTGGGGGCTCACGATCTGCAACCATCTACGTGGCTCGCCCCGGCAACGTCGCCGTCCCGCCAGGTCATCGACGTACGCGCGGGGCGTCGTGCGTTCTCGGGGTCCGGACACCGAACGTGGGGTGGCGAGCCGCCACCGACCGGCACCGAGGTGCCACGCCACCCACGCGCCCCGAGCACGTGCCGACCAGGAGACCGCGGGTGCACCTGCTGGTGCTCACCGACCGCCCCGGTGGGGGCAAGTCGCTGCTCCCCGCGCTCGAGTACCTCGACCACACCCTGCAGGACGCGCCGCTGTCGCCGGAGTCGCTGTTCGGCCTCAGCAACTGCGACCTGGTCGTCGTCGATGCGACCACGGACCTCCGCGAGGCTGCCGGTGCGTGCCGTGCCGCGTCCGTCAACGAGATGGACAAACCGATCCTGGTCGTGATGAGCGAGGGCGGGCTCGCGGCCCTCAAGTCCACCTGGGGGTTCGACGACTGGCTGCTGCCGTCCGCGTCGCCGGCGGAGACCGAGACCCGCCTGCGCCTCGTGCAGGAGCGGGCCGCCGCAGCCCGGCCGCAGCGGGCGGCCAACGTCGGGGACCTGGTCGTCGACGAGGACTCCTACCAGGTGCGGCTGCGTGGCCAGCCGCTCGACCTCACCTACAAGGAGTTCGAGCTGCTCAAGACCCTCGCCAACGCCCCGAACCGGGTGTTCACCCGCGACCTGCTCCTGCAGGACGTGTGGGGCTACGACTACTTCGGCGGGTCCCGGACGGTCGACGTCCACATCCGGCGCCTGCGCGCCAAGCTCGGGCCCGAGTACGAGGCGATGATCGTCACCGTCCGCGGGGTGGGCTACAAGCTCGTGCCACCGGGTCAGCGCGGCCCGCGTGGCGTCGAGGAGGCTGAGGGGAGCGCCTGACGCCGACGAGGTCACGACCGGTGCTCCGCCCCGGGGACCGCGCGGGCGAGCGCGACGTCGTCCCAGCGGGTGGTGAACCCGAGCGAGGTGTAGAGGCGCACCGCCCGGTCGTTCGCGCGGTCGACCCACAGCATCACCTCGTCACACCCGGTCGCCGCGAGGTGGTCGAGCCCGGCCCGCAGGAGCAGGGGGCCGAGCCCACGGCCCTGCCCGCCCGGGTGGATGGCGAGGTTGTGCACCTCGCCAACCGTGGGGGAGCGGCGCTTCAGCCAGTGCAGGCCGAGCAGGCGACCGTCGGTGTCCTCGGCGACGAGCAGATCGTCGGCGCGGAACCAGTCCCACCCGCGACGTTCGCGGAACGCAGCCAGGTCCCACCCCCCGTCGTCGGTCCCGGCGTACGCCTCGCGCAGCACGTCCACGACCTGGTCGTCATCGACGTCGGGGCGGTAGCTGCGGACCGTGATCCCCGAGGGTGCCGGGGGAGCGGCGCCCTCGATCGGCAGCGGCCGCCCGAGGACCGCGACACGCCGTCGCGCGGGGAGGCCAGCAGCGGTCGCCACCTCGAGGTCGTGGTCGTCGGCGCGACGGAGCCACACCTCGAGCTCCCTGGCCTGGTGCCGTGCCGCGAGGTCGGTGAGGGCGGCCAGCAACGAGGTGAGGACCTCGTCGCGCCCCTCGACGTCGGGCAGCGGGGCGGCGTCCCCGACGGCCGTGCCTCCCGGGGATGCGGGTAGCACGAGGGCCGCGTACCCGCCGACGGCGTCCGAGCAGCGGCGGGCCACCAGGGGGTACCAGTCGGGCGCACGCTGGTGGTCGGAACCGGCGAACGCCGCGAGCCGGCGCCGTTCGGCCTCGTCGACCAGTTCGCCGTCGACGGCGGACTCGCCGTCGGCCAACAGCGCCGCCGCGGTCGGCGCATCCCCGGGCTCGAGGGGCTCGATCAGCACGCGAGCGACGGCCGGCGACTCGTCGGGCACGGGGGCTCCTCGGACGGTGCGGGGTGCTCACGCTGGCGGATCCGGGCGCGGTCGGCCCGCGCGCGCCAGGCTAGGAGCGCGGGTCCCGGTTGGCGCGGGTCACCCCTCGGCGTTATCCTCCGCCGGCGCCGCTCGGTGGGGCGCTGTCCAGCTCGGGCCGCTAGCTCAACTGGCAGAGCATCGGACTTTTAATCC
>NZ_JBBEBZ010000069.1:0-5214 GCF_040882075.1 Nitriliruptor sp. | reverse complement strand
CCCCGCCGCGGCGGTGGCGGCGGCGGGAACAGCGGCGGCGGTGGCAACGCCAAGGGTGGCGGCAACCAGGCGCGCCAGCAGGGCGGCGGCGGCGGTGGCGGCGGCGGCAACAAGCGCAACCGCAAGGGCGGCAACCGCAAGCGGTCCCAGAACCGGCGCGGCAAGAACCGTCGTCCCGACGTGCTGCACGACGCGGCGCGGTTCTGGGGTGACAGCGTGCAGCTGCCGGAGGCCAGCCAGGACGTGCGGATCACCGACGACCCGTCGGCCGTCCCGCGCTCGCTCGGTCCCCCGCCGCTGCCCGGCCACGAGACGATCGCCGAGCAGTACTTCGGCGTGGTGTACGACCGCGCGGTCGGCACGGCCGGCCTGCTCGCCGCGGCCGGTGGCTTGATCGACCCCGAGGACCTCGTCGACGACCACCGCTGACGGCGCCCCGGATCGGATGAATGGTGCTGATCAGCTCGTGCTGATGATCACCATGCCGGTCGAGACCAGGTCGTAGAGCTCGATCACGTCGGCGTTGAACATCCGCACGCACCCGTTCGAGGCCGCGGTGCCGATCGAATCCTCGTTCGGCGTGCCGTGGAACCGGATCAGGGTGTCGCCACCTCCGGGCCGGTTCCAGTTGACCGCACGGGCGCCGAGGGGGTTGTCCGGGCCGGGACCGATCCGTGCCGGCATGTCCTTGCCCCAGCGGTCGCGGGCGGGGTTGACCCAGGTCGGCTCGTAGCGCTTGGCTCCGACCACGAAGGTGCCGAGCGGCGTCGGGCTGTTGTTGGTGCCGACGGCCACGGGCCACGACTTGACCGCTTCACCGTCGCGGAGCAGCGTCAGCGTGGTGGCGGATCGGCTGACGACCAGGACGTCCTGGAACGACGCGGCCGTCACCGTCGGGCGGACCGTGCGCAGCTCGAGCTCGACGCGGTCCGTCGCGCCGGCCAGCGCGGACCGGAGACGCCCCGTCGCTTCGCCCCGGTCGACGGCGGCGCCGACGACCTCGGGGATGATCCGGAAGTCACCGCCGCTCACGTCGAGGCTGGCGTCCCTGGCGGCCACGGTGGTCCCGCGTGTGACCTCGTCGAGGACGCCGGAGACCGCACCGTCGGGGATGGCCACCTCGAGCGCGTCGCCGTCGACGTCGTCACCCGCGAAGGCGGCCGCGATCAGCGGTCCGACGTCGGGCACGCCACCCAGCTGACGGGCGGAGGTGGTCTCGTCGCGGCTCGCGAGCACGACGGTCACGACGTGGTCGAGGCGCGCGTCGACGACGGCGGTCACCTCGGCTGCGACCTCGCTCGCCCGGTCGGTGCCCACCTCGGGTTCGGTGACCGCGACCGGCAGCTCGAGCTCGTCGCCGTCGTCCCCGGCGGCCAGGGTCGCGAGGCCATCCCGGGCGGCGTCCCGGTCGACCTCGCGGCCGGTCACGCTGTCGACGGTGACCACGACCGCATCGTCGATCCAGGCCACCTCGGCGTCGCTCGGGTCCTGGTCGACGTCGGCGGCGATGGCGGCGACGAAGGCTGCGACCTCGGCGTTCGGCACCGTGACGGTGACGTCCGGGGTGAGCTCGCCGCTGCCTCCGAACCAGCGCAGCTTGACCAGGTCGACGAAGCCGAGGTCACCGGCCCGTGCGACGGCCTCGTCGACGACCTCGTCGAGGTCGGTGGTCGCACCGAGCTCGCGCGGCGAGGTGGTCCACGAGTCGTCGCCGTCGGTCACGGTGATCGTGCGGTCGAGCCGCTCGTCGAGGTGCGCGGCGACCAGGTCGGCGGCCTCCGCCGGGGCGATCTCACCGACCGCGACGGTGGCGATGGTGGTGCCAGGCAGCAGCTGCTGACCGTCCCGGACGGTCGATCCGTACGCCAGCGTGGTGACGCTGAGCGCGATCAGGATGAGCAGCGCCACGGCTGTGACCGCGATCGTGATGCCCGCGCGTGATCGAACGAGGCGCGGCAGAGCCGCGCCCATGGTGCCCCTCATCCGGTGTTCCCCCGTCGGTGTCGGCCCGAAGGTACCGAGGCCTCCTCGGCGGCGGTCACGCCCGCAGGGACATCGCGCGTGCGATCGGCAGGAGGTCCTCCAACCACTGCTGGTCGGCCGGCCGGCGAGCGTCCTCGTCGAGCAGCGCGGGGAAGTCCTGCAGCGGGGTGAAGGCGACGCGGCCTCCCTGCAGACCCACCATCGCGCCGTCCGTGTCCCCGGCCTCGATGTCGGCCAGCAACCGGTCCACGCACCGGACCGCGAGCCGGGTGGCCTGGATGCGGTCGAACGGCGACGGATCGCCACCCTGCTGCAGGTGACCGAGGATCGACGACCGCGCGTCGAACACGTCGCCGCTCTCGTTCTCGAACACCGAGCGGACGAACTCGGTGGTGTAGATCGGGTCGGAGCGTTCGCTGCGGACGATGAGGCCGAGCTGCTGACCGTGCGAGAACGCCTCGGTCAGGGCCGCCACGTCCTCGCGGAGCTGGTCGAGGCTGATCCCGACCTCCGGTAGGTAGACCCGTTCAGCCCCCGTCGCCAGCGCGCTGGTCAGCCCGAGGTAGCCCGAGTCGTTGCCCATCACCTCGACCACGAAGCAGCGCCGCGAGGCGACCGCCGACCGCTTGATCTTGTCGACGTCGCTGACGATGGCGTTGAGGGCCGTGTCGGCGCCGATGGTCAGCTCGGTCCCGGGCAGGTCGTTGTTGATCGTCGCGGGCAGGCACACCATCGGCAGATCGAGAGCCGGCAGCTCGGCCGCGTGCTGACGGGCCGTGTACGCCGCCGCGTAGGCAGCGTGTCCGCCGATGACGAGCAAACCGTCGAGCCGGTGCTCGGCGATGCTCGCCGCCAGTGCAGGCAGGTCCTCGGCCGTCGGCGTCCACCTCGACGTGCCGAGCTCCGCTCCCCCACGCGACACCCACCCGGTGACCGTCATCCAGTCGAACGGGCTGACGCGGCCCTCGCGGAGGCCCTCGATCCCACGGTCGATGCGCAGCACCTCGTGACCGCGATCGAGGACGAGCCGGACGGCGGCGCGCACCGCGGTGTTCATACCGGGGGCGGGGCTCCCCCCGTGGAGGATGCCGATGCGCAGCTGACGGGCACCGGGCTCCGGGGCGGAGGGCTTCGCGCGGACCAGGGTGCGGAGGGTGTCGAAGGATTCGACGAAGCTGCCACCGCGCAGCGCCATAGCCTCGTCGTAGCGCTGATCGTCGAGGAGCTCCGCGACCGCGTGGGTGCGTTCGACCGCCTCGACGAGGTTCGAGGTGGTGATCCGGTTCTCGCGCATCCCGACGAGCACGGCGGGGTCCTCGGGCTGGAGCGCGAGCAGCTCGTGGACCGCCCGGTACCCGCAGCGGGTGGCGAGATTGCGGTCGAAGGCCGACGCGGCGCCACCTCGCTGCACGTGGCCGAGGATGGTGACGCGGGTGTCCTCCCCGAGGCCCTCGTCGAGCGCCGCCTTGACCTGATCCGAGGTGATGGGTTCGCCGTGCCGGTCGCGGGCACCCTCCGCGACGACCACGAGGTTCTGCCGCCGTCCGACGCGCCGTCCCGCGGTGACCGCTCGCTGGAGCGCCCCAGCCCAGTCGTCGGTCTCGGGCGGGTGCTCGGGGATGAACACCCAGTTGGCGCCCGTGGCGAGCCCGGCCATGAGCGCGAGGTACCCGCAGTTGCGGCCCATGACCTCGATGACGAAGGACCGCTGGTGGCTGGAGGCGGTGGAGTGGAGCGCGTCGATGGCTTCGGTGATGCGGTGCAGCGCGGTGTCGGCACCGATGGTCATGTCCGTGCCGAACATGTCGTTGTCGATCGATCCGACCAGGCCGACGAGCCGGAGGTGCGGGTGCGCGTCGGCCGTGTCCTGATCGATCTCGCCCGCCTCGACGAGCGCGGCGAGGTGATCCGCCCACTCGGAGCGGAACGCGTTCGCACCGGTGAGCGAGCCGTCACCCCCGATGACGATGAGCGCGTCGATGCCACGCGCCACGAGGTTCCGGCAGGCCTGCCGGCGGCCCTCGTCGGTGCGGAAGCGGTCGGACCGGGCGGTCCCGATCATCGTCCCGCCCTGCTGCATGATCCCGCCGACGTCCGCGGAGGTCGCTCGCCGGATCGCGGGACCGCCCTCGACCATCCCGCGGTAGCCCTCGTGGATGAAGAACACCTCGACGCCCTCGGCGATGCCCGTGCGGACCACGGCCCGGACGGCGGCGTTCATGCCGGGCGCGTCGCCGCCGCTGGTGAGGACGGCGATGCGGGAGGTGGGGGTGTCGGGCACGGGCGGCTCCGGGCGGGGTGGGAGCGCTTACCTACCGGCGCTCGGCGGACACGGCAAGGACCGAGGTGACACCAGGCGGCCGAGAGCGGGGCTCGTGCCGCCTAGCATCGGGGCGTCGTCGCTCGCTCTACCGGGTCCGGAGGACACCCGTGGTGCGCATCACGCTGGACCCGGACGAGGTCAACCAGGCCGTCGAGGTGACGCTCACTGACGGACGGACGGTGACGTTGGCCGACGCCGACCCGCGGGTTCTGCGTCGGATCGCCCGTCAGCTGCACACCCACCGGTCGAGCTACGCGGCCGCGTTCGCACCCGATGACGAAGCGCTCGCCACCCGCATCACGAACGGCACCGCGGCGCTCGACGAGGTGGCGCCGCTGCACCGGCGGGTCCACGAGCTGCTCGAGGAGGCGCGAGCGAAGGGCGGCCGCGGCGCGTCCCACGTCGATCCCGTCGAGCTGCTGCAGGGCACGACGTGGACCTCGTCGTCGGGGGTGGTCGAGGAGCTGGCGTCCTTCACCCCCACCCACCGCCGCAACCTGCAGGGGTGGCTGGAGCGGAACTCCGACGGGCTCCGTGACCGGTTCGACGAGGCCGAGCTGACCGAACGGCAGCGCGGCATGGCCGTCGACGCCGACCCGTGGGTGGCCGGCACGCCGCTGTACCGGGCTCTGGCGGCCCTGATCGCCAACGAGACCGGCACCGAGCAGGCCAAGGACCAGGCGCGCCAGGTCCTGCGCAACCTCGAGTTCGAACGCGAAGGCCGCTGGCCCGACCGCTGACCGCGATCGATGTCCAGGTACGGCGCACCGACCCGAGGCGCACCTGGACGGCCACGCCCGACCATAACGTTGGTGGCTCCAGGTGATCGTGCCGTCGGCGCGCCCGTCGGCCGGGCCTCGGGGCCCCCGATCATCCCTGGCGGACGGCCTGACGTTCCTGGATCTGAA
>NZ_JBBEBZ010000068.1:0-33021 GCF_040882075.1 Nitriliruptor sp. | reverse complement strand
CTAGGCCGTCCGGGCCCGGCAGGTGGCCGCCCGGTCCCCTCGCGTCCGCTCCGCGGTCGGGCTACGGGTGAGGGGAGGGGGCCCGTCGATGCGGTCCGTGTGACAGCGGACGGAGCCGGTCCGGCGGAGCGCTACCGGCGTGTGACGGGAGGGTGAGGCTCAGGCGGCATCAGCGAGACCACGCGCCTGCGCGACGAGCTCGAAGGTTCGCAACCGCTTCGGCTGGTCGGTCGCGCTCGACGCCAGGATGAGCTCGTCGGCGTCGGCGTGCACCGCGAACCGGTCGAGGTAGGCCGACACCTCGTCGACGGTTCCCACCGCGGTGTACCGCATCATCTGCAGCACGGGGGCTGCTGAGGGAGAGTCGAGGATGAGATCGAGCTCCTCGTCGGTGTAGGACCGGCCGCGTCCGAACAGCCGCTTGGCACGCCGACGCTTGGCGATCAGCAGCTGCGCCTCGGCGTCCTCGCGCGCGTCGGCGGCGATCACGTTGACGCCGGCGATGACGTGCGGTCGCTCCAGCTGCGCCGACGGGCGGAACCCGCTGCGGTACGCGGCGACGGCCGCCTGCAGGGCGTCCGGTGCGAAGTGCGACGCGAAGGCGTAGGGCAGGCCGAGCTGAGCTGCCAGCTGCGCCCCGAACAGCGACGAGCCGAGGATGTAGAGCGGCACATCGGTGCCGTGCCCGGGTGTGGCCCGGACCCCCTCGACGAGTGGTTCACCGCGCAGGTAGCCCTGCAACTCGAGCACGTCGTCGGGGAAGCGCTCGGCCGCTGCCGGGTGGCGACGGAGCGCCCGGAAGGTCTGTTGGTCGGTCCCCGGTGCACGACCGAGCCCGAGGTCGATGCGGCCGGGGTGCAGCGACTCGAGCGTGCCGAACTGCTCGGCGATGACCAGCGGCGAGTGGTTGGGCAGCATCACCCCACCCGATCCGAGCCGGATGGTCCGGGTGTGCGCCGCGACGTGAGCGATCAGCACGCTCGTCGCTGCCGACGCGATCGTCGGCATGTTGTGGTGTTCGGCGTACCAGATCCGTCGGTACCCCCACCGCTCGGCGTGTTGCGCCAGCTCGACGCTCGACCGGAGCCGATCCGGCACGTTCTCACCCGGTCCGACGTCGGCGAGATCGAGGATGGACAGGAGGACGGACACGGGACACCTCGCGACGACGGAACGCCCGAGCCGGGCCGGCTCGAGCGTGCGGAGGCTGGAACGACGGTCGCCCGTGCCGTATTCCGGCGCTCACCCGGACGGCGACCGCGCGCAGGCGACGGTGCGCAGCAGGTCCTCGACGGCGGCGAGCGAGTGACCGCTGACGAACGTGTCGCAGTGCGGGAGCGCCCCCGCCATGCCGGACACGAGCGGCTCGTAGTCGAGGCGAGCCGAACGCGGGTTGACCCACACGATGTGGTGGGCGAGGCGTCGCAGGCGGCGCATCCTCGCCTCGAGCTCTGGGAGCGGATCGGTGTCCCACCCGTCGGAGGCGATGATCACCACGCTGCCCCGCACGGAGGTGCTCCAGGCGGGGTGACGCATCAGCTGTCCGAGGCTGTTCGCGATACGTGTCCCACTGAAGCGGTCGTCGACCTCGGCGGTGGCACGGGCGACGGCGGTACGCACGTCCCGGTGCTGCAGCGTCGCGGTCAGCCGGGTCAAGCGCGTGGAGAAGGCGAACGTCTCCGCGCCGGTGGTCCGGCCGAGCGCGCGCATCAGGTGCAGGTACGCGCGGGCGTACGGCTGCATCGACCCGCTGACATCGACGAGCATCACGATGCCGCGTGGACGCGTCACCGCGCGGCTGTGGTGGAGGACGATCGGCTCGCCCACGGTCCGCAGGGCGCCGCGGACGGTCCGCCGACGGTCGAGGTCGCGTACGAGGCTCGTGGGGCGCCGGCGTCGTGCTCGTCGCCGAGGCCAGTGGACCACCGTGCGCTCGAGCCACGCACCGAGCAGTTCGAGCTCGTCCTCGTCGAAGCGGTCGAACGGCACGTCGGTGCGGTCGGCCAGCCCGGACGGCAGCGGCAGCGCCAGCTCGACGCTCGGTGTGAGGTCATGGTCCGGCTCGGTGGCGCTCGGCGGTGTCGTCCACGGCACGCCCCCACCACCCGGCGCGCGTGGTCCGTCGAGCGGCACGCGGACGTGGAGGTCGCCCTCGTCCGCGGGGGGCGGGGACCCGTGTGCCGCCGAACGGCGAGCGTGCGGGTCGACGGCCGGTCCGGATGCATCGAAGACGAGACCGAAGACGGCATCGAAGGCCGGCTCGTCGCCGACGTCGGACACCAGACACGTCCGCGCGACCCAGTACAGCTCGTCGCGTGTCCGCGGGTCGGCGACCTCGAGCGCGGCGGCGAAGCGGCCCGCCATCGTCATCGTCTGCACGCTGCCCGCGAGCCGGAGACGCTCGGAGAAGGCGGCGGCGAACGCTGCGCGGTCGACGCCGCGGAACAGCGTGTCAGCGCCCGCCTCGCTCACCCACCGACCCCCTCGGTGACGAGCCGCTGGAGCGTTTCGAGGTCGTCGGGGGTCTTGGCGAGCGTCCCGAGCGTCTCGATCGCGGTCGCCTCGTCGAGGGCCGCCACGCCGAGCGCCCCGAGTGCGCCGACCCAGTCGATGGTCTCGGCGAGCCCCGGCGGCTTGTCGAGGTCGGTGTCGCGGACCCGGGCCACGAAGGCCGTCGCAGCCGTCACCAGCGCATCCGCGCTCGAGGGGACGTTGCGGCGGACGATGGCCGCGGCTCGCGCGACCGAGGGGTACGCGATCCAGTGGTACAGGCAACGCCGCTTCAACGCGTCGTGCAGCTCACGCGTCCGGTTCGAGGTCAGGATCACGATGGGAGCGCGGCGGGCACGGAACGTGCCGAGCTCGGGGACGGTCACCGAGTTCTCCCCGAGGAACTCGTACAGCAGGGCCTCGAACTCGTGGTCTGCACGGTCCACCTCATCGAGCAGGACGACCGCCGGCGCCGGTCCGGACCAGCGCACCGCGCGCAGCAGCGGGCGGTCGACCAGGAACCGCTCGGTGAACAGGTCGTCGTCCTCGAGCGCGGCGCCGCGGGACTCCGCCGTCCGTACCGCGAGCAGCTGCCGGGGGTAGTTCCACTCGTAGAGCGCTTCGCCGGCGGAGATCCCCTCGTAGCACTGGAGCCGGATGAGCTCGGAGCCGACCGAACGCGCGATGGCCTGGGCCGCCGAGGTCTTGCCGACACCCGGCTCGCCCTCCAGCAGGAGCGGCTGTCCGAGAGCCTGCGCCAGGAAGATCGCGGTCGTCAGCGCCCCGTCGGCGAGGTAGCCCTGCGCTTCGAGCGCGGCGCGGACCGCCTCGCGGTCGACGAAGACCGGTGTCTCAACCACCACCGTCGACCTCCTCGGTCGCCACCAGCTGGCGGTGGTCCTCGACGGTATCGACGTCGAGCGGGACGGTGCCCCGTGCGGGGACGTCCGTGACGGGGTAGCGGCCCGACTCGAGCAGCTTCCACACCGCTTTGTCCCCGTGGAGCTGACGGAGGTCGTCGAAGACCGCCCGACCGAGCCAGAGCGGATGGCCGCGTCCATCGTCGTACCGGCACACACCGAGCGGCCCGTCGCCCGCCCGGTCGAGCAGCGTGGCGACGTCGACGGGGCGGATCCGGGGTTGGTCGCCGAGCAGGAGGACGATGCCCGTCGAGCGCGGGTCGACGACGTCCACCGCCGCGCGCAGCGACGACGAGCACCCCTCGGTGGGCGTGGGGCTGGCCACGACCACGGTCCCGCGCAGGTCGACCTCGTCCCGGATGCGGTCCGCCGCACCGCCGAGGGTGACCAGCAGCTGGTCGAAGCCACACGCTCGCGCGGTGTCCAGCGTCGCGTCGAGCAACGTGGCCCCACCGAACGGCAGCAGCTGCTTCGGCGACCCGAGCCGCCGAGACGAACCAGCCGCGAGCACCACCCCCGTCGGTACCGCGCTCACACCTCGACGCCGACGTCGGCGGCGTACCTCGCTCGACAACCGGGGGCGCAGAACCAGACGTCCTGGCCGTCGTGTGCGAGGTGCAGGGTGGTCGCGGTGACGGTCACGGTCATCCCACAGACCGGATCGATGGCCGTCGCTGGGGTCGAGGGGATCGGGGCAGCGGACGGTTCGATGTCCCCGAGACGGACGTCACGGACGAGCTCCGCCGCGATCGACAGCGCGATCTCGGCGGGTGTCCTGGCCCCGATGGGCAGACCCACGGGTGTGCGAACGCGGCCGCGTTCCTCGTCCGACAGGTCCATCGCGTCGAGCACCGCGCTCCCTCGTCGTTCGCTGGCGATCAGCCCGATGAACGGCACGGCTGCAGCGATCGCGGCCCGGATGGTCTCGGGTTCGTCGCGTCCGTGGGTGGAGACGACCACCGCCAGCGCACCGGTGCAGTCGAGCTCGCCGCCGTCCACGCGCCGAGCGCTGAAGCCGAGACCTGCCAGGGTGGTGGTGAGCGCCAGGGCCACGGGCGACGAGCCCACGACGTGGACGGCTGGTGCGGGCCGGTGCGGACGGAGGAACACCTCGATGGCCCCGCCCGACAGGCACGGGTTGATCACCCGGCGTTCGCCAGGCGCATCCCTCTCGTCGAGGGCGGGCTCCCGGTCGCTGCCGTCCGGGAGCACCCGCAGCAACAGCGGCTCACCCGATACCAGGACGTCGAGGGCCGCGGCCACCACCGAGGTCTCGGCGCACTGTCCGCCGACGAAGCCCGCGATCGTGCCGTCGGCCTGGACGATCGCGGTGTCGCCCGGTCGCGCGGAGGTCGGTGCTTGCGCTCGTACGACCGTCGCCTCGACGAACGGGATCCGGTCGGCACGCAGCTGTGTTCCGAGCTCGGAGAGCGAGGTGGACGGATCCATGGCGGTGTCCCTCAGATCGGCGCCGTGTTGCGTCCCTGCATCGCCTCCCAGACCCGCGAGGGGGTCATGGGCATGTCGATGTGGCGGATGCCGAACGGCGTGAGTGCGTCGACGACGGCGTTCACGATGGCCGGCGGCGAACCGACGGTCGCCGATTCGCCGATGCCCTTGGCGCCGATGGGGTGGTGGGGCGAGGGGGTGACGGTGAAGCCCGTCTCCCAGTCGGGCGTCTCGAGCGCGGTCGGGATGAGGTAGTCCATCAGCGACCCGCTGAGGCAGTTGCCGTCCTCGTCGAACGAGATCATCTCCATCAGGGCCATGCCCACCCCGTCGGTCAGTCCACCGTGGACCTGTCCCTCGATGATCATCGGGTTGATCCGGGTCCCGCAGTCGTCCACGGCCACGAAGCGACGGACCTTGACGTGACCGGTCCCCGGGTCGACGTCGACCACGCAGATGTAGGCGCCGAACGGGTAGGTCAGGTTCTCCGGGTTGTAACAGATCTGCGCTTCGAGGCCGCCTTCGATGCCGTCCGGCAGGTCGCCGGCGCCGTGGGCTCGCATCGCGATGTCCTGGATCGTGACCGCCGCGTCCGGGTCGCCCTTGACCACGAACCGGCCCTTGTCCCAATCGAGGTCGGCGACGGAGACCTCCAACATCCCCGACGCGATGATCCGTGCCTTGTCACGGACCTTGCGCGACACCAACGCGGCCGCCGCACCGGACACCGGTGTCGAACGGCTCCCGTAGGTGCCGAGCCCGAACGGGGTGTTGTCGGTGTCACCGTGGACGACGTCGATGTCCTCGGGTGGGATACCGAGCTCCTCGGCCACGATCTGGGCGAAGGTGGTCTCGTGGCCCTGGCCCTGGCTCTGCACCGACAGACGGACGACGGCCTTGCCGGTCGGGTGGACGCGGAGCTCGCACCCGTCAGCCATGCCGAGACCGAGGATGTCCATGTCCTTGCGTGGTCCCGCGCCGACGGCCTCGGTGAA
Organism: Nitriliruptor sp.; assembly: GCF_040882075.1. Lineage (NCBI taxonomy): Bacteria > Bacillati > Actinomycetota > Nitriliruptoria > Nitriliruptorales > Nitriliruptoraceae > Nitriliruptor > Nitriliruptor sp. The sequence continues at coordinate 27,167 of NZ_JBBEBZ010000068.1, read as the reverse complement.
GAACGAGACACCGATCCCCATCAGCTCGCCGCGTTCGCGCTTCTCGCCCTGCTCGCGACGCAGCTCGTCGTACCCGGCGAGCTCCATGGCCTGGCGCATCGCGGGCTCGTAGTCGCCCGAGTCGTAGGTCCACCCGGTCTTGGTCACGTACGGGAACTGGTCGGGCTGGATGAAGTTCTTGATGCGCAGCTCGATCGGGTCCATGCCGAGCTCGTCGGCCAGGACGTCGACGATCCGTTCGACGAGGTAGACCGCCTCGGTGATGCGGAACGAGCAGGCGTAGGCCACGCCGCCAGGCGCCTTGTTGGTGTAGACGGCGGTCATCTTGGCGTGGGCCGCCTCGAGGTCGTAGCTGCCGGTGAAGACCCCGAAGAAGCCCGCCGGGTACTTGACCGGGGCGGCGACGCCGTTGAACGCGCCGTGGTCGGCCAGGACGTTGGTGCGGATCGCCTGGATCCGCCCGTCCGAGGTGGCCGCGATGTCCGCCTTCATGACGTAGTCCCGCGCGAAGCCGGTGCTGACCAGGTTCTCGGTGCGGTCCTCCATCCACTTGACCGGCTTGCCCAGCAGCAGCGAGCCGACGATGGCACACACGTAGCCGGGGTAGATCGGGACCTTGTTGCCGAACCCCCCGCCGATGTCGGGGGAGATGACGCGGATCTTGTGCTCGGGGATGCCGGCGACGAGCGCGTAGACGGTCCGGTGGGCGTGCGGCGCCTGCGTGGTCGACCAGAGGGTCAGCTTGCCGGAGACGCGCTCGAGGTCCGCGACGCACCCGCAGGTCTCCATCGGGGCCGGGTGCGAACGCGGGTAGACGATCTCCTCGCTGACCACCACGTCGGCGTTCGCGAACACCTCGTCGGTGGCCGCCGCGTCGCCGGTCTCCCAGTCGAAGCAGTGGTTGTCGGTCTTGCCCGCCAGGTCGTCGCGGATGACCGCGGCATCGGCGTCGAGTGCCTTACGTACGTCGACGACCGGGGGGAGCGGTTCGTAGTCCACGTCGATCAGCTCGAGCGCGTCGCGCGCCGAGTAGCGATCCTCGGCCACGACGAAGGCGACCTCCTGGTGAGCGAACCGCACCTTGTCGGTGGCCAGGACCGCCTGCACGTCGTTCGACAGGGTCGGCATCCACGCGAGGCCGTGCTCGGCGAGCATCGCACCCGTGACCACGAGCTTGACCTTGGGGTGGGCCTCGGCTGCCGACGTGTCGATGTTGGTGATCCGGGCGTGCGCCATCGGTGAGCGGAGGATCGCCATGTGCAGCATCCCCGGCAGCTGCACGTCATCGACGTACTGCCCCATCCCACGGATGAACCGCGCGTCCTCCTTGCGCCGCAGCGACCCGAACCCGATCGGTCGTTCCGGCGGGTCCTGGGTGACCGTGCCGTACTCGGAACCGTCGGTCTCCGGTGCGTCGTCGATGACCCCGGGCGAGAGAGCGTCGGTCGCGTCGGTGGTCGACATGTCACGCACCTCCCGCGGGGGCCGCCGCCGGTTCGTCGGCGGCGCCGAGCCGTTCCTTCTCGGCCGCCCACCGGATGGAGCGCACGATGGTCGAGTAGCCCGTGCAGCGGCAGATCTGACCCGAGATGGCCTCGCGGATCTCCCCCTCGTCCGGGTCGGGGTTGCGGTCGAGAAGCGCCCGCGCCGTCATCAGCATGCCGGGGGTACAGAAGCCGCACTGGAGGCCGTGGCACTCTGTGAAACCCTCCTGGACGGGGTCGAGCACGCCGTCCTGTTCGAGCCCCTCGACGGTGCGCACCGCCCGTCCGTCGGCCATCGCCGCGAGCACCGTGCACGACTTGACCGGCTCGCCGTCCATCCACACGACGCACGTCCCGCAGTTGCTCGTGTCGCACCCCCAGTGGGTGCCGGTCAGCCCGAGCACGTCCCGGAGGTAGTGCACGAGCAGCAACCTCGCCTCGACGTCGTGGCTGACCTGGTCGCCGTTCACGGTCATCGTCACCTGCATGGTCCGCTCCTCGGTGGTGATCCGCGCTCGGGAGACCCGGTTCGTGTCGTGGCTCGGTTCGTTCGTGGTTCGGTTCGTGTCGTGGGTCGGTTCAGCCGGCCCGCTCGACCGCACGCCGGAGGGCGCGCCGGGTGAGCTCGTCGGCGAGGTGCCGCTTGTAGGCCTCCGTGCCGCGCTGATCGTCCGAGGGCCGGCAGTTGCGGGCGGCGATGGCCCCGACCTCCGCGTAGAGCTCCTCGGACGGGGTCGCACCGCGGAGGGCGTCGGCGACCTCAGCGATCCCCGTGGTGTCCGGTCCCACAGCCGCCAGCCCGACGCGGCCCTCACGGATCGCCCCACCGTCCATCCACACCGCGGCGCCGGCCGAGACGACCGCCCAGTCACCGGTGCGACGCTCGACCTTCTCGTAGGCGCTGCCTCCGCCGGGGTGCACCGGGATGCGGACCTCGGTCAGCATCTCGTCGTCGCCGACCGCGGTCTCGTACGGCCCGCGGTGGAAGTCGGCCATCGTCACGACGCGCTCGCCGCCCGGACCGCGGATGACGCAGGAGGCGTTGAGCGTGGTGCACACCGCCGACAGGTCCTCGGACGGGTCGGCCTGGCACAGCGATCCGCCGAGCGTGCCGCGGTTGCGGACCACCGGGTCGGCGATGACGCGCTCGGCGTCGCGGAAGATCGGGAAGCGTGCCGCGAGCACGTCCGACTCGAGCAGCTCGCGGTGACGCGTCATCGCACCGATCCGGACCTCGTCGCCCTCCTCGCGGATGTAGGACAGCTCCGTCAGGTCGTTGACGTCGATGAGGTACTCCGGGTTGGCGAGCCGGAGCTTCATCATCGGCAGGAGGCTGTGGCCTCCGGCGACGATGCGTGCCTCGCTCCCGAGCTGCGAGAGCAGCTCGAGGGCGTGGTCGACGCTGGTGGCACGGGCGTACTCGAACGGCGCGGGCACCTGCACGGCGACCCCTCTCCCGTGGCTCGACCTGCGGACGCCCGCATGAAGCCACCCGCACGGCCGCAGGTCAACGCGCGGTTAAGCGAACCCTTGAAGAGGTCGTTGGCGTGCGTTGTGAAGGGTCGTGTGACGCGGCACGATGAGCACATGACGCCCGCTCAGCTCCGTGCCTTCGCCGCCATCGCCCGCACGGGTTCGGTCGGTGGGGCGGCCCGCAGCCTCGAGGTCACCGACGCCGCCGTGTCGGGACACGTGGCCGCGCTCCGCCGCGAGCTCGGCGACGAGCTGTTCCGGCGGACCGCGTCGGGGCTCGCCTTCACTCCGGGCGGGCTACGGCTCGCGACCCGGGCGGTCGAGATGCTCGGCCTCCAGGACCGGACGCGCCAGGAGGTCCAGGCCGCGGCCCAGGGGCGACGCACCCTGCGGATCGCCAGCAGCGCGTTGTTCGCCGAGTACGCGGCTCCCGGGCTGATCGAGCTGTTCTCCTCCCGTGCGGCCGACCTGCAGGTGGAGCTCAGCATCGAACCGCCCCGACGCTTCGCCTCGCTGCTCGCCTCGCAGGTCGTGGACGTGACCATCGGTCCGCCGAGCGCGACCACCCCACCGGGGGTCGCCGTCACGCCGTTCCTGCGCTACCAGGTGATGATCGTCGCAGCGCCGGGGCACCCGCTCGCCGGACGCAAGGTCGCAACTCCCGAGCTGGCGGTCCAGGACTGGTTCCTCGGCCCGTCGGCCGCCCAGTCCGAAGGGGTGACCAGGTACGTGCTCGACACCCTCCAGGTGCCCGAGGCACGGCAGCGCATCTTCCAGAGCCACGCCGCGGCGCTCGAGGAGGTCCGGCGCGGGACGGGCCTGGCGTTGGCGCTCGGGTTCGCGGTCCGCGCCGACCTCGAGGCCGGCCGTCTGGCGCGGATCGCCTCGGCGGCGTCTTGGGTGGATGCGACCTGGAACGCCTCGACCCTGAACGCCGAGCGGGTCGCGGCGCCGGCCGCCGAGCTCATCCGCTTCATCACGACCCCGCGTGCCACGCAGGCGATGCTCTCCGGATCCGGTGCGGGGGTGCACCGGTTCCGCCCGAGCGTGCACATCACCCTCTGGCGCTGACCGCCGCGGCGCACTCGCAGTATCCCGCTCCGGTCGACGTTGGACGACTGCCCATCGACGGCGCATGCTGCGCCGGGAGGGGCGCCGATGGCCACGTTCGTGCTCGTGCACGGTGGGTGGGGAGGCGGCTGGGAGTGGGGCGAGGTCGCGTCCTCGCTCCGCTCGCGGGGTCACGACGTCCACACCCCGACCCTGACCGGGCTCGGCGACCGCGCCCACCTCGCCTCTCGGAGCGTCCGGCTCACCACCCACGTCGATGACGTGGTCGCGGTGCTCGTGACCGAGGACCTCTCCGACGTCGTGCTCGTGGGCCAGAGCTACGGTGGCGTCGTGGTCACCGTGGCAGCCGATCGGGTGCCAGAACGGCTCCGGCGCGTCGTCTACCTCGACGCGTTCGTGCCCTCCGACGGGGACTCGTGCAACTCGCTGTGCGGACCGGCCTGGACCCGCCGCGTCCGCGAACTCGCGGCGGAACACGGTGACGGCTGGCAGGTCCCGCTGCCGTTCTCGGACGACATGGGCCTCCCGCCGGCCGTGGCTGCCTGGTACGTGCCGCGGCTGGTCGCGCATCCGCTCGCCACCCTCGACGACCCCGCCGAGCTGACCGGGGCCGGAGACGCCGTGCCGCGGAGCTACCTGCGCTACGTGGGGACGGATGGTGAGCCGGAGGGTGACCCCCTGGCGGGCTCGGCCCGCCGGGCCCGCGACGCCGGTTGGCACTACCTCGAGGTGGTGGGTCCGCACGACCTCCACGTCAGCGACCCGGAACGGACCGCGACGCTGCTCGAGGGCGTCCTCGTCACGGGGTGACGGTCCCGGCGCCCGCCCGGGCGGTGACGGCCGCGGCGCATCGCAGCATCGCCGCGACCGTGTGGTCGACGTCCCGTTGGTCGGTCGCCCGGTCCGAGACCGAGATGCGCATGAGCCGTCGCCCCCGCCACGTGGTGCCGCTCACGTACGCGCTGCCATCCTCCTGGACGGCAGCGATGACCGCGTCGTTGAAGGCGTCCGGATCGTGATCGTCCGGCGGCCGCCACCGCACGAGGACCTGGTTGAACGCCACGTCGTTGACGACCTCGACCCGGCCGGATCCGGCGAGCTCGGCCGCGAAGCGCTGCGCCAGCCCCGTGGTGCGGCTGACCAGTTCGGCGACCCCCTCACGGCCGAGGGAGCGGAGCGTCGCGTAGACCCCGACGCCGCGCGCCCGGCGCGAGAACTCCGGGTTCCAGTCCATGGCTTCGCGCACGTCGCCGTCACCCTGGATGAGGTAGCTGGCGCGCACGCTCATCGCGGCGTGATGGGGGGCGGGGTCGCGGCAGATCGCCACGCCACAGTCGTAGGCGACGTTCAGCAGCTTGTGACCGTCGGTCGACCAGGAGTCGAGCCGTTCCATCCCGGCGGTGAGGTGGCGATGATGGGCCGAGGCGGCCGCCAGCAACCCGACGGCACCGTCGACGTGCACCCAGGTCGGGTTGCCCCGTGCACGGTGCGCCTCCGCCGCGTCGGCGATGGCCTCGAAGCGGTCGAACGCCCCGGTGTTCACGTTCCCGGCCTCGGCGCAGAGGATGGTGGGACCGGTGGTCGCCTCGAGCGTGCGGCGGAGGTCGTCGAGCAGGAACCGGTCCTCGTCGTCGCAGGCGACCTCGGTCGCCGTCCGCTCGCCGAGCCCGAGGAAGCGCAGAGCCCGGGTGATCGTCGAGTGACGCCCCGCCTTGACCACGACGTGGACCGGGGGAGCGCCCTGCAGCCCGTCCGCCTCGACGTCCCACCCGGCCTCGCGCAACACGTGGTCCCGGGCAGCGGCGAGGCAGGTGAAGTTCGCCATCTGGCCGCCGGTCACGAAACCGAGACTGCTGCCCGCGGGGAGGGCGAGCAGCTCGATCATCCACCGGGCAGCCACCTCCTCGACGATGGAGACGCCGGGCGTCGGTGCGTAGAGCCCGGCGTTCTGGTCCCAGGTCGACACCAGCAGCTCGGCGCCGTAGGCGGCCGGGTGGAGACCGCCGATCACGAAGCCGAAGAACCGCCCCGACGCGTGGGCCGTGACGAAGGGTTCGACCTCCCGCGCGAGGTCGGCGACCACCTCGGCGGCGGGGGTGCCCCGGTCCGGCAGCGGACGGTCCACGACGGCTCGGATCGCCGCAGGTGAGGTGACGGGGTAGACCCGTCGTTCCGGGAGCGAGTCGAGGTAGGCGCGGGCGGACGTCGTCGCCGCGTCGAGCACGCCGTCCCAGTCGGATGGCACCAAGGGTCCGCTCCTGTGCCGGTGTCGATCCATGGTGACACACGGCGATCCACATGGCTGGTCGCCGCCACCTCGCCGGTCTGTCAGGATGCGCGTTCACGTGGGCGATGGGTGGGGCCGTGGCAGGGGAAGCGAGCACCACCCGGGATCGGTACCCGGACGCGCTGCGGGCGGGCGCACTGCTCGTGGTGGTTCTCGGGCACTGGGTGGCCACGCTGCCCCGGGTCGAGGCCGGGCGGATGGTCTCGACCGAGCACCTCCTGACGGTGTGGGACGGGGCCGGCACGCTGACGTGGGTGCTGCAGGTCGTCCCGTTGTTCGTCTTCGTCTCCGCGGCCGTCAGCACCGACGGGGTCGCGCGCCGGCTCGAGAGCGGGGCGAGCCAACGGGTGTGGTGGGCCGGTCGTGCGCTCGGGCTGGCCCGCCCGACCGTCACCTACCTCGTCGTCCTCGCGGTGATGGCCCTGATCGCGCTGCGCACCGGCGGGCGCCTGCTCGGTCCGCTGGATCAGTCGCTCACCGTGCACCTGTGGTTCCTGGTGATGCTGCTCGCCGTCCAAGCGCTGCTGCCGCTCGGCGTCCGGGCGGACGAGCGGTTCGGGCTGTGGGCCGTCGGCGGTCTGCTGGCGGTCGCGGTCGTCGTGGACCTGCTCCGCGGTGGCGTGACCCCCGGTGGGCTCACCCAGCTCGGTACTCAGGTCACGGGGACCGGCGGGGGGATCGGGTGGATCAACGGGTTGGCCGTGTGGCTCCTGCCGCAACAGCTCGGGATCGCGTGGCGCCGGGGCCGGTTCGGGGGGACCGGTACCGGGGCGGTGCTGCTCCTGGCCGGTCTCGGCTGGCTCGCCGCAGCCGTGGCCGTCGGCTACCCGGTGGCGATGGTCGGCGGTGCGCTCGATGGCTCGTCGAACGTCCTCCCACCGACGTTGGCGCTCGTCGGCGTGATGTGGGTCCAGGTCGGCGTCGTCCTCCTGTTCGAACGCCCAGCGCGACGGGCGCTGACGTCGCGGCCCGTCGGTCGCGCCGTCGCGATCCTCGGGGCGCTCGGCATGCCGCTGTACCTGTGGCACAAGCTCGCCGAGCTCCCCGCCGCCTGGCTCGGTGAGCGGCTCGGTGCTCCGATCGACGCGGGCGTCCCGGGCGAGGTCGGGTTCTGGAGCGGTCGACTGGTCTGGATCGTCCTCTGCCTGCTCGCGGTGACGCCCGTCATGGCCGCGGTCATCGCGTTCGAGACGCGACGCACGCCGAAGGTGCCGCAGACGACGTCGCTGCCCGCCACCATCGTCGGGGGCACGGCGCTGTTCGCTGGCATCGTCGTCGCCATGGCGCTCGGAGCACAGCCGGGCGCGATCGTGGGTGTGGTGCTGGTCGTCGCCGCGTCCTGGCTGCTCCGAACGCACCGCCAGGACCGATCACCGACGGCCGATGAGGGGCCACCCGTGCGCGCCGCACCGCGCGGGGTGAGCGCGTGAACGACTCCACCCTCCAGTCGGCCGACGCCGGTGCCGTTCCCGGAGGTGTGGACCTCCAGCGCGTCGTGCTCACCCTGGCCACCGCCTGCGCGGCGGTGGGGGTGACGCTCTGGACCGCCGACACCCCGTGGATGTACCGCTGGTGGTACGTGGCCCCGGGTCTGGCCGTCGTGGCGCTGGTGGTCGGCGTCCGACGGCGCCGTCCCGTCAACCGGCGACCCTGGTACGGGTTGACCGCTGCCGTCGCGATGCTGTGGATCGGCTGGTCGATCTCCGCGATGCTCGGTCTCGGTCTCGCCGACGGCCCCGCAGCGGAGGTCGTGGGGCTGCTGCGGGACGCCATCTACCTGGTCGCTTACCCGCTGGTCGGGGTGGCCAGCCTGATGATGGTCCGGGCCCGGACCGGTGGCCGCGATCGCGACAACGTCATCGATGCGCTGATCGTGATGGTCGCTCTCGCGACCGTGCTCGGGGCGTGGCTCTTCGGCTCCGGCTTCACGCCCGGTGTCGGCGATATCGATCGGATCTGGGTCACGGGCGCGCCGTTGGTCCTCGCCGCGGTCGTCACCGCGAGCGTCCGCATCCTGTTCGCCGACGGCCACCGCCTCCCATCCGCGTGGCTGCTGGTCGCGGCGAGCGTGCTGACGTTGCTCGGCAACCTGTGGACGGCGCAACTGCTGCGCGACGGGCTCGACACCCAGGTCACCGGCATCGACGTCCTCTGGGTCCTGGCGTTCGTCGCGGTCGGCGCGGCGGCGCTCCACCCCGGGATGGCGCGGCTCACCGAACCGGTCCCGCCGGCGTCGCTCGGTGGGATGCCGACCGACAGGCTGGTCGTGCTGGGGGTGGCACTGCTCGCCGGACCGGTCAGCCAACTCCGGCTGGTCGAGGATCGCAGCGACGCCACGCTGGTCGCCGTCGGCAGCGTGGTCGTGGCTTCGCTGGCGGTCTGGCGGGTCGCCCGGCTGCTGACCGAGCGTGACGCCGCGCGCCGCGGCCTGCAGACGGCCGCTCGCCGGGACGCGGCGGTGGCCACGGTCGGACGGTGGGCGCTCGACGAGCGATCGATCACCGAGCTGATCGCCGACACCGACGACCTGCTCGCTAGCGCGCTCGTCGGCGTGACCTGCGGTGTCGTCGCCGCCGGATCGCCGGACCCCGATGGGACCGACGGGTGCGAGGTCGAGCGTTTCTGGGTCAACGACGGCCGCGACGACATCGCCGAGGTCGTGGCTGTCATCGACCCGGACGGTGGCCCACGACCCGGTGACCGTGACTTCCTCGAATCGATCGCGCTGATGCTGTCGGCTGCCGCCCGGCGCCGGTCCGCGGAGGAGCGGCTGCGTCACGACGCCCTCCACGACCCGCTGACCGGTCTCGCCAACCGCACGCTGGCCATCGACCGGCTCACCCGTCTGTTCGAGCGGCGGGACGTCGCGGCGGTCACCGCGATCTTCCTCGACCTCGACGGGTTCAAGGCCGTCAACGACACCCTCGGCCACGACGCTGGCGACGAGGTCCTCGTGCAGGTGGCCCGGGCGTTACGCGCAGCGGTCCGCGAGGAGGACACGGTCGCCCGCTTGGCGGGGGACGAGTTCGTGGTGCTGCTCCCCGACGCCTCGACCTCCGAGCTCGAGCGTCTGGCCGTCCGGCTGCTCGCCGCCTGCGACATCGCGGTGTCGAGCCAGGGTGGTGTCCTCCCGGTGACGGCCAGCGTCGGTATCGCCACCGCGACGCCGGATGCGACGGACGTCGAGGACCTGCTGCGAAGCGCGGATGCGGCGATGTACCGCACGAAGCGTGAGGGGGGTGCGGGCGTGTCCTGGAGCCAGGATGGGTCGGACGGGTCCGCGCCACCGCCATCGATGGCGACCAGCAGCCGCTGACCGGTTCAGCGGACCCCGGCACGCTCGCGGGGGAAGGCGAGCAGCTCGCCGAGCCGGGCGGAGCCGGCCGGGTGGGACGCCATCGAGCGCCGTCGCGCCTCCACCTCACCGATCCGGATCGGTCGGACCGTGAGGACGGCCACCGACCGGAGGCCCGATGTGGTGGGACCTCCGGCGGTGGCCGACAGGGTCTCGCGGGTGGGACCGGTGATCAGGCGGCACGGACCCCGCGGACGCCAGCTCGGTCTCGACCGGGGGTTCCCCGGCACGGTGGGCGAGTGCGCTGATGACCGCGCGCACGAGCTCACCGCTGGCGATGAGGACGAGACCGGTCATCACCGGGTGCATCCACTCGGCCCGCAGGTCCTGCCCGAAAGCAGCGAAGGCGGAGTAGTTGAGCATGAAGGCGAGCCCAGCAGCGATCACGACCGCGAGGGTGCGGGTGAGGGCAGCGGGGGTGCGGAACGGCAGCAGCTCGTCGAGGGTCTGGTGCAGGACCGACAAGCCGAGCGCGAGGACGATGAGGACGACGAACGGGTACACGGTCCACCTCCGGTGCGTGGGCTCGCGGACCGATCTGGACCGCGCACCTGGTTGGACCCGCCGCCTGCCGCATCGGTTACACCCACGGGCGGTGCGTCCGGTGGGTGCACGCCGGCGCGCGCTCACCCGACGTGCCCGGAACGCACGGACGGCAGGGACCCGCCCGTCGCCCACCGAAGAGGTTCGGCAGAGCCGAGACCGGGAGCGAGCGTGCGGCGGAACCTGACCATCCTGATCGGTGTCGTCGCGGTGACGTTCGGCACGGTGCCGGCAGCTTCGGCGCACCCCGCCGTGCCGCTCGCCCCGACGAGTCCGCTGGACCTGACCTACGCGGCGACCGACAACGTCGAGTTCCTCGGCCGCTTCCCCGAGCATGCCGGGACCGCTGGCGGCCGGCTGGTCGAGGACCGCTTCTACCTGACCGATCCGCGGGGGGTGTTCGTCTACGACGTGTCGACGCCGGAGCAACCGAGCCTGCTCGGATCGCTGCCGCTGCCACAGTCGGGGACCGGTGCGGCGTTGGCCCAGGAGGACCCCGACACCGATGGCGAGATCCTCCTCGTCGACGCGATCGACCCGACCTCCGGGTCGCTGAACGCGACGCTGAAGGTCGTCGACGTGTCGGACCCGGCGGCGATCCGTGTGATCGGCGCCGCCCCGGTCGCCGACCACACCTGGACGTGCGTCTCCACGCCGACGAACGGCTGCGCCTACGCCTACGGCCGGACCGGCTACATCGTCGACCTCACCGACCCGACCGACCCCGTCGTCCTCGACACCTCCTGGCGCGAACACGTCGGCCTCGGCGAGGGGTTCTCGAACTCGCCCTACACCCACGACCTGACCGAGTTCCGCACCGGTCGGGTCATGTCCGCCGGTGCGCACAACGTGCTGATGGACACCAGCGACCCCACTGCGCCGCGGCTGCTCAACGACCTCGAGGTCGAGTACCACACCTTCGGGTACCACAGCGTCGAGTGGGCGAACGAGGGGCGTGACCCGATCCTGGTGGCGGGCACCGAGATCGCCCCCGAGGGGGCGACGAACCTCGCTGGGAGCGACTGCCAGGGGGAGGGGTCGTGGATCAGCACCTACGGCACCCGCGATGTCGTGGCTGCCGACCGCCGGTTCGAGCGCACCGGCAACGCGCGGCAGGCTGCCCGCGTCGGGGACGCCTCCTTCGAGCCGCTCGACACCTTCCACGTCGAGGAGCGCGGGCTGTTCCTCGACGGGAACGCGCCGGGGCACACCCTCTACTGCGCCCACTGGATGGAGCTGGCACCGAGCTTCGACGGCGGCGGCCGCATGGTGGTCGCCTACTACGACTGGGGCACACGCTTCGTCGACGTCGCCCCCGACGGGACGATGGAGGAGATCGGCTGGTTCACACCGGCCGAGGGCTACGCCGGGTCCGCCCAGTGGATCACCGACGACATCGTCTACTCGATGGACTACCGACGTGGCCTCGAGGTCCTGCGGCTGACCGAGGAGCCGGCGACCGGGACGGTCGTGGGGGAGCTCGACCTGCTGATGATCGGCTCGACCGCTGAGGTCGCTCCGCTCTGGATACGTGCCGGGCAGCACCCGAGCGCGCTCGCGTTGGCGTTGGCCGGCGCCTTGCTGCTCACCGCCGCGGTGCGACGCCGCAACACCGCCCCCCCCCGCTGCCGTCGGCGACGCCTGACCAGCCACCCGCTCGAACCACGAGGAGTTCGACCGTGCGCACGAACCCGGTCCGTCGGACCCAGGCCCTGACCGTCGCCGCGCTGCTGGCGTTGGCACCGCTGACCGTGGGGGCGGCCGCTCCCACGGTCGTTCCCGTCGACGCGGACGCGACCATCGTCGGGGACGTGACCCCGCTCGCGCGGTTCCCCGGCGTCGGTGGAAGCGAGGTCGATTCCGACGGCGAGCGCTACCTGTTCGCCGGCCAGGCCAACCTCGACGACTCGCTCAACCGGCAGAACGTCGAGGAGGGCCAGCACGGCGGTCTGCGCATCATCGACCTCGACTCGATGTCGGTCGTGGGCGAGCTCGCCTGCCCCGGGACCGACAACTACGTCCGTTACCTCGATCCGGCCGTCTACAACACCGCGTCCGGGGACCGCGAGTTCGTCGTGATGGCGCATCACGGCAACGTCTGCACCGCGGACGCGCTCGCCGACGACCCCAACACCCGCCCCGGGTACGGCGCGTTCAACGGCGTCATGGTCGTCGACGTCACCGACAAGACCGCCCCGCACATCGTGTCGGTGGTGGGACACGACTCGGCGCACACGGTGATGCCGCACCCGACGCGTCCCTACCTCTACATCCTGCCCGGCGGGCTCGCCAACGGGACCAACGTGCCCAACCAGCGCGTGAGCCCGACCGGCATCGTCGACCTCTCCGACCCGCTCGCCCCCCGCTACGTGACCGCGTTCCAGCACAACGCGCAGGGCTGCCACGACCTCGGGTTCACGGGCGACGGTGATCACGCGTACTGCGCCGGCTTCGGTGAGGTCCAGGTCTGGGACATCGCCGGTGGTCGCATCGAGTCCCCGCAGGTCGTCGGCACGATCGTGAACCCGGCCATCCAGTTCGCGCACAACGCCGTGATCAGCCCGAGCGGTCGCTACCTCGCCATCAACGACGAGGCGTTCGGGTTCCACACCTGCTCGGGCGAGGCGGCCGACCTCTACGGGTCGCTGTGGATCTACGACATCACGGTGCCGGAGGTCCCGGTGCTCGCGGGGCGCGTGTCGCCGCCCGGCCACCCGGATGATCAGGGGTTCGGGACGCTCTACGACGCTGGCCCCGTCAACGGCTGGGCGGACTCGTGGTGCGCAGCCCACAACTACAACTGGGTCCCGGGTAGCGACGACGTCATCGTCGCCTCGTGGTTCGGTGGGGGTACGACCGCCCACGACATCACCGATCCGATGGCCCCGGAGATGATCGCCCACTACATGCCGCACGACGGCGTCGCGTGGAGCGGGCACTACTACGCCGGTTACCTCGTCATCAACGACATGGTCCGGGGCGTCGAGGTGCTCGACGCACCGGAGGTCCGCGCCGCCGATCCGGCCTTCCAAGGCGGCGAGGCAGCACCCGATCGACCGGACCGTCCGGACCGTCCGGACCGTCCGGACCAGCCGCAGCGTCCGGACCAGCCGGGGCGCTCGGACCGTGCCGCGCCGTCGGACCAGGCGGCTCGATCGAACGGACCCTCCGCGGGCGTGTTCGCCGGTTCCACGTCGCTGCGGACCGCCCTGCCGGTGGACCGCTCGGCCGAACTGCTCCCGGCGGTGCTGCCACCGCGGCCCACCCCGCCGCGTGCTCCGGGATCCGGGGGCGGGTTCTGCGTCCTGCCGGGTCGCTCCGCCTGACCACCGGCCGCGCTGAGCGGGCCGTGAGGTGGCCGACGAGCCCGGAGTACCCTCGTCGGCCAGCCATCGAACGGGCGTGACGTGACCACGATCAGCGAGGAGCGGCGGGTCGACGCGTCGCCCGACGACGTCTACGCCGTGGTCTCCGATCCGATCGCCACGGCCGCCCTCAGCCCCGAGTGCTTCCGGGTCCGCTGGCTCGATGACCCCGGCGCCGATCCCGTCGGCAGCCGCTTCCGGGGGTTCAACCGGCACGGGGTCTTCCGGTGGGCGACCACCGCGACGGTCACGCGGGCCGAACCCGGACGCTGCTTCGCCTACGACGTCACGCTCGTCGGCGTCCCCGTGTCGTCGTGGAGCTACGAGCTCGAGCCGGCCGAGGGTGGTGGCACACTCGTCCGTGAGTCGACCACCGATCGGCGACCGCGCTGGATCGCCGTGGCGGCGCCGCTCACGACCGGTGTTCGTGACCGTGCCGAACACAACCGGCGTGGCATGCGTGCCACGCTGGCCGGGCTCGCCGGCCTCGTCGAGGCGACGTGACCGGGGAGGGTGACGATCCGCAGCACCCGAGCGTCGACTCCCCGATCCCGGAGTCGACCGCCGGGCACGAGAGCGTGGCGATCGTCCCGCCCGTCCCCGGCGAGGCACCCGAGGACGACCTCGAGGGCTTCAGTTCCCCGCTGTCGCGGCTGGTCGCCTCTGCCCGGACGTGGCTAGTCATCGTCGTCGTGATCGCCATGGTCGTGCCGGCCGTCGCGTTCCTCGGTGACGAGTGGTCCTTCCGCCGGTCGGCGGGTGAGGTGGTGGCCACCCTCGACGGGGAGCGGAGCGGGGCGGCGGCCGCCGACACCGTGCTGCTCGTGCGCTCGCTCGGCTGCAGCGGCCGCGCGGGGACCGGGACCGCGTTCGTGGTCCAGACCGATCGCGGCCCCGCGCTGCTCACCAACCGGCACGTGGTGGAGGACGCTCGGACGGTGGGTGTCCGTGCGCTCGACGGGTCCACCGAGGTACAGGTCACCGGTGTGCGGCTGAGCGGCACCGCCGACGTCGCGGTGCTCGAGGTCGCCGATCCGTCCGGACTGCCGCCCGCGCTGTCGCTCCAGCGCGGGTTGCCGTCCACCGGCCAGGAGGTCCGACTCGTGGGGTTCCCTGCAGCGACGCCGTTCACCGCGGCGGGCACCGTCGATGTCGCCGAGCCACAGCGGCTCCTGCTCGACCTCGAGGTCGCTCCCGGCGCATCCGGGTCACCCGTGGTGGCCAGCGACGGCCAGGTGGTCGGACAGGTGCACGCGATCGCGAGCGACGGCCGCGGGGTGGCGACGCCCACCGGGCGGTTGCTGTCGGCCATCGACGACGCACGACCGGCACCGTCGTGCTGAGCGAGCGCGGCCGTCCCGTGCGTGACGGTGGACTCCACCGCCAACGTCGTCCACGAGCTCGACACCGCGACGGGGGAGCGGACCGGGGGGACCTCGGTCCGATCAGGGACGCCACCAAGGGCGAGGAACTGCTGCAGATCGTCGGGTGACCACCCGCAACGGGTCCCGACCGCACGCTGACCGGACGGGCGCGCATGTCAGACCGCGCGCCGTCGCCGGGTAGCGTTCGCCGCATGGTCCAGGGATCCGCCGATCGTCGTTTCCGCCCACTCGTGGAGCGGTTCGCTCGCACGTTCAAGAAGCCCGCCAACGGCGGCGGAGCGTTGGCCGTCTACTGGCGCGGCGAACCCGTCGTCGACGTCTGGGCCGGGTACGCCGACGCGCACGGTCAGCGCGAGTGGCAGCGTGAGACCGCCGCCATGAGCTTCTCGACGACCAAGGGCATCGCCAGCACCGTCGTGCACCGGTTCGTGGACCAGGGGCTGCTCACCTACGACGAACCGTTGGCGACCTGGTGGCCCGCGTTCGCCAGCGACGACAAGCGGCACATCACCCTCCGCACGCTCATGAGCCACCAGGCGGGGCTACACCGCATCCGCGGGGTGGTGCCGACCGCCGAGGAGCTGCTCGATCACCGGTCGATCGCCGACCTCGTCGCCGAACAGCAGCCGAACAAGCCACAGCGCGGCGGGACCGGGTACCACGGGCTCACCTACGGCTGGCTCGTCGCGGGGCTCGTGTACCGCGTCGCGGGGGTCGGCCTCGGTGACGCGGTACAGAAGGAGCTCGCCGGACCCCTCGGGCTCGACGGGTGTTTCATCGGGACCCCCGACGACCAGTGGCACCGGGTCGCCGAGCTGTTCCCGCCGCTCCCCGAACGCATCGCCAACGAGAAGATGGCCGCACGCGTCGCTGGCAACCGGCGGACGCGCTACCTCGCCGAGGCGTTGCTCATCGACGGGTGGGAGCGGCTGGTCTTCGACCACGACGATCGCCGCATCCTCGCTACGGAGATGCCGGCGGCGAACGGGGTCTTCACGGCCCGGTCCCTCGCCAAGGTCTACGCGGCCCTGGCGACCGATGGGCAGGTGGACGGCTACGAGGTCCTCTCACCCGAGACCCTGCACGAGGCAGGCCGGGTCCAACACCGCGGCCGCGACTACGTGCTCGGGCTGCCGATGCGGTGGCGGCTCGGCTACCACCAGGCGTTCACCGCTGGCCGGCCCGCGTCCAAGGCCTTCGGGCACTACGGCTACGGCGGGTCCGGTGCGTGGGCGGACCCCGAGACCGGCCTCTCGCTCGCCTTCGTGACCAACCGGCTCGGCAACGTCACCACGCCGATCGGTGACCTCCGGCTGCCCCGGCTCACCGCGGCAGCGCTGAAGGTCGCCCGCGGCGACTGACGGATCCTGCCGATCGGGGGAGCATCAGTCCGTGAGCGACCGACGGTCCTGGCGACGCTTGAGCCCGAAGACCACCGCGGAGCCGGCGACGACCAGGGCCGCCTCGATCACGAACCGCAGCCCGGCACGACCGGCGAGCGTGGGATCACCGGCGATCAGCGCCATCGGGACCAGCGCCGCCGTCGGCACGAGCGCGAGCGCGACCATCACCCCGGCGGTCAGGACGGTGCGGTTGATCGCCAGCAGTAGACCGCCGCAGATCGCCGCCACCCCCCGACGGTGACGCCGACCCACGTGGTGGTCGTCCAGTAGGTGACCAGCTGATCCGCCCCGAGGTAGCTGGTCCCTCCGCTGTCCAGGGCCGAGGCACCGAGGACCGAGCTGAGGCCCGCTGCGATCGCTGATCCGGCCACGACCGCCGCGTACGCGTACGCGACGTCCCGGAGCCCGCCGATCCACGAGCGGGAACGGTTCACGAGGCCGAGGACGAGCCGGGCGAAGGGCTGGAACCCGGGCGCGATGATCATCGCGCCGACGACGACGTGGACGGTCCCAGAGATGATGCCGAGACCGGCGATCGCGCCGGCGATGGCCATCACGAGCAGCCGGTCCCGGTCATCGTCGAATCCTGGCTCATGGCCAGCTCGAGTTCCTCCCAGGTCGCCCCGCCCTCCTCCCGGGAGAGCGCCGTGTACCCGTGGGAGACCAGGCTCAGGGGCTCGGAGGTGGACAGCGCCACACCGCCAGGCTCCCCGAGGCCGTGCCGGTCGGCGAGGCGCATGACCCCCCGCAGCCGCTCGTTGCTGACCTCGAGCGAGATGAGATCGCCCGGTGGCCGCAGCGATGCGCCGCGGTGGACGCGGAGCGTGTGGGGCTCGAGCTGCTCGAGATCGGCGAGCAGTTCATCGGTCAGCTCGGCGGCGACCGTCAGTTGGACCGTTCGTGCCACGACGCGCTCCTCCGGAGGATCCGGCCACCCGCCGGTGAACGGCCGAGCCTAGGGTGGCCGCTCCGTCCCGAGGAGGTCGGTCGTGAACGGTCCCGTCCAACGCCCGACACCGAGTGCGAGGACGAGCCCCTCGAACCCATCGAGCTGCGCGAGGGCCGGCACACCGAGGTCGGCGGCCTCCCCGTGGCGCGGGTGCTTCCCACCAAGGGCCGCCGGACCGTCGGTGCCTGGTGCTTCGTGGACGTCATCGGCCCCGCGGACGCGCAGGAACCCGATCCCCTGGAGGTCGGACCCCACCCCCACATCGGGCTGTCGACCGCCACGTGGTTGCTCGAGGGCGAGGCGCTCCACACCGATTCGCTCGGCACCGAGCAGGTGATACGCCCGGGGCAGCTGAACCTGATGACGGCCGGCCGGGGGATCGGCCACGCCGAGCTGGCTGCGCGACCACCGTTCCGCGGGGTCCAGCTCTGGATCGCGCAGCCCGAGGGCACGCGGCACGGCGCCAACGCCTTCGAGCACCACGCGTCCCTGCCGCAGTTGGACCTCGAGGACGACGGTTCTGCCACGATCCTCGTCGGCAGCTTCGTGGGTGCGCGCTCGGCAGCGCGCACCGATACCGCGCTGGTCGGGGTCGACCTCTCGGTCCCTCGCGGTCGCACCACCCTGCCGCTCGATACGTCCTTCGAGCATGCTCTGGTGCTCCTCGACGGTCGCCTGCAGGTCGGTGGCGAGGTGGTCGAACCGGGCTGGTTGGCGCTGCTCCCCGCTGGCCGGAGCGAGCTGCCGGTCAGCGCCGACGGGGATGCGCGCTACCTGCTGCTCGGAGGTGAGCCGCTCGGGGAGCGGATCGCGATGTGGTGGAACTTCGTGGCTCGCGACCAGGACGAGCTGACCGACGCGTACCGCGCGTGGCAGGACCGCGACACCGACCGTTTCGCGCCGGTGCCGTCGCAGCTGCCCCGCATCGACGCGCCCCGGCCGCCGTGGCTGCCGGATGAGGGGTAGCCAGCGGCCTTCGGCCGCGCGCCGGAGATCAGGGGTCACCGTCGAAAAGGCCGTCGAGGGTGGCCTGGTCGGCTTCCTCCCACCGGCGGACCTGGCCACGGACCTCGTCGATCTCGTCGTCGCTGAGGTGGTGGGCTCCCTCGGGCGTGATGCGGGCGATGTTCAGCGGGCCACCGACCATCGGCTGGCTGACCGCGAGCGCGTCGAGCACCCGGACGACCGCGATCACGCCGTAGTCGACGTCGCGCTCCAACATCTGGAAGTGCCCGAGCAGCGCTCCGGCCTGCTGCGCCATCGGTGCGCCGCTGCCGATCGCGTGGAACCCGACCTCCTCGTACCGTCCGACCAGGCCCGTGGGGTCGACCTTGACGATGAACGGATCACCGTGGGAGTACCCGGCCGCCAGCACGTAGGCCGACGGGGTCCCCTCGACGCTCTCGCCCGGGACGTCCGGGATGAACAGCTCGTAGTGGCGCTTGAGGGCCGGTACGACCCGCTCCTGGAGGGCGTGCGCGACGTCGCGCGACCCCACGATCTCGTCGCACTCCGCCTCGAACTGGACCTCGAGGTCGTAGAGCACCGACCGGGCGCCGCTGCCACCCCACGCGGCGTTCTCCCCGAGGGTGTGGAGTTTGCGCGCGGGGTAGCTCATCCCGCGATCGCTCTCGGTGATCTGCGAATCGGAACCCATCACCAGCCCATCGTCGCAGCGGATGGCGAGGACGACCGTCACGGTGGCTCCTGGGGTCGGGACGTGGCTGAGGGCGATGGCTCGAGTCGAGCGCATCTGGCCCGGATCCCGCAACGGTCGCCGGTCCGGCGATCCGATCCGTCGCCTGGTCACCCTGGAAGGCTGTCAACGGGCGCGCCGTGGCCATCTGGTCCGAGGTCCTTGACAGTTCGGTGTGGTGGGGCCGTACCCTCCGCCACGCGTTCAGACCCGAGCGTCGGCCGAGACGGCCAGCGACCGGGTGACGCCGTCTCCTCGACACGCACCACGGTGGTGGACCGAGCGGAGGGAGAGCGGTGGGACAGCGACTGCGGTACGCGAACGACACCTACGAGCGCGACGAGCTCGGTGTCTGGAGGTACAGCTGGGGTGACCCCGTCCCGGAGGCTCGTGACCTGACGCTCGCCGATCTGCTCGCGATCCACGCCTCCGATGCTGAGGCCACCCGCGAGCTCGGACGCGCGGAGCTCGAGTGGCTCGCCGGGGAACGCGACGACATCGGTGAGGTGCTCGTGCAGAAGCACGGGGACCGCACCCCCACCACCGGTCACCTCGTGGTCGGGATGGCCGCTCCCGAGCTCCACGTCCAGCTCATGCTCACCGTCGCCGACGTGGCCGAGCTCGCCCACGTCTCGAAGGCGACGATCGACAGCTACCGGTCGCGGGGCACGTTGCCCGCGCCGCAGGTGCAGCGGGGTCGGACGCCGCTCTGGACCCGTCCGGTCATCCAGCGGTGGCTGGCGACGCGGCCAGGTGCGGCTGCTGAAGCGGCGCGTCGGGCTGCGCTCGAGGAGCGACGCGCGCGACGGGACACCTCGGGGGACGGGGTTGCCGACCTGACCTCCATGCGCCGGCCCGCCTGAGAGCACTACCGGGCGCTGCCGAGCGCCGTCACACGCCCCGCAGCGACACCGGAGCGCCCCTGGCGAGTTGCTCGGCGATGCGCTCGACGGGGACCCCCTCCGCCTCCGCGGTCCGCGCCAGGACCTCGGCAGCACCCGCCTCGTCGCCGCCGTGCCGACCGAGGACGATGCCGATCGCACGGTGCCACGTGGCGCGCTGTTCGAGCGACGCGGTCAGCTGGTCGCTGATGGCCGCGGTCCGGTGGTACGCACGCGCGTTGGCCAGGATCGCGCCGGCGGGCACCGCGACCTGACGGAGCAACGCGAGATCCTCCTCCGCGAGGGCGTCCGGGGACCGGGCGAAGACGTTGAGCGCGCCGAGCACCTGCCCATCGGGTGCCGCCAGCGGTAGACCGAGGACGGTGCGGAACCCCGCCGCTGCAGCGAACGATGCGAACCGGGGCCACCGCTCGTCGGTGTGGGCATCGGTGACGAACTGCTCCGAGCCGGAGTGGAGGGCATCGATGCACGGGCCCTCCTCGATCAGGTACTCGTGCTCGTCGACCGACCTCGCCGCGGCGTCGGTCGTGGCGGCGGACGTGTAGCCGTCGTCGTCGGCCATCGTCGTCACGGTCATGGCGTCGACGGCTGGAGCGGCAGCCGTGGCCACGTGCAGCAGCTGCTCGAGCGTCCCCTCGAGCGTGCTGTGGTCGATGAGCACGGTCGAGAGCGCCCCGAGCAGCTCGCCGTACCTCGATGGCCGCGCGTCCGGTGTTGTCCGAGCCATCAACCGCCCCCACCGTCGGTGCCGTCGCCGCCGCCGTCACCGCCGCCGGGTGGTGGGGGTGGCTCGGGCGGTTCGGGCGCTGGTGGCGGTTCCGGTTCGGGTTCGGGTTCCGGTTCGGGCTCGGGTTCCGGTTCGGGTTCCGGTTCCGGTTCGGGTTCGGGTTCGGGTTCCGGCTCGGGTTCCGGCTCGGGGCTCGGCGCCCGCGGCGGTGGGGGAGGGGGTGGCGGCGGTGTGGACTCGACCTCGGTGAACTCCGACAGGCCCGAGTAGTCGGGCTCGGGGAACGTCGACGGCTCGAGGTCGTCGAGCAACGCCGTCAGGTAGCGACCGAAGATCGTCGCCGGGTAGGAGCCACCCGTCACGGTCTCCATCGGGGAGTTGTCGAGGTTGCCGACCCAGACGGCCGTCGTGACCTCGGGGGTGTACCCGACGAACCAGGCGTCGGTGGAGTCGTTCGTGGTCCCGGTCTTCCCGGCGGTCGGTCGACCCGTCGCCGCCGCGGTGCCCGTCCCGGAACGCACGACGTCGGTGAGCACGTCGGTGACCACGGCTGCGGCGTTGGGGTCGAGCACCTCCTCGCCGGCCACCTCGTGCTCGAACAGGACCTCCCCGGCGTGCGTCTCGATGCGGTTGACGACGAACGGCTCGTGGTGTTGGCCACCCGAGGCGATGGAGGCGTACGCCTCCGCGATCTCGAGCGGGGTCACGCCCTGGCTGCCGAGGACCGCCGATGGCACCGGATCGAGCTCGGTGTCCACCCCGAGCCGGTTCGCCATGTCGGTGACGCTCTCGAACCCGAGCCCGTCCGACAGGGCCACGTACGCCGTGTTCACCGACCGGACGGTGGCCTCACGGATCGTGATGTTGGTGAACGACCCGTCGCCGTAGTTGCTCGGTTCGTAGTCCTCCTGCCCGTCGGGCATCTCGAGCACGTAGTCATCGCGCCCGTCGATGCGGGTCGCGTCCGGGTGGTAGCCCTGGTCGACGAACGCGGCCAGCGCGAAGGTCTTGAACGCTGATCCGGGCGAGCGCAGGGTCTGCCGCTCGATGGCGACGTTGTACTGCTGCGACCGGAAGTCGAGCCCACCGAGCAGCGCCCGGATCGCTCCCGTCTCGTGATCGATCGTGACGACGCTGGCGCTGTGCTCGGTCTCCTCGAGGACCTCGCGTGCGGTCTCGGTCGCGAGGTCCTGGGCCCGGCCGTCGTAGGTGGTCTCGATGGACAGGTCCACGTTCGGGTCGCGATCGTCGCCGAGCTCCTCGAGGATGCGGACCGTCTCGCGCTCGACCACGTCGAGGAAGTAGGCCTCGTTCCCGAAGCTGACCAGGGGCCGGTCACGGAGCGGTGGGAGCTCGGCTCCGATCAGCTCGTCCGCCTCCGCCTGCTCGATCGCGCCGGTCTGGACCATCCCATCGAGGACGAAGTCGCGCCGGATGGAGGCGTTCTCGGGGCTGCGGGCGGGATCGAACGCGGTCGGGGCGGCGATCATCCCGGCCAGGACCGCGGACTGGTGCAGGTCGAGCTCGGTCGCGGGGACGTCGAAGTAGGTGCGGGCCGCCGCCTCGATGCCGTACGCCTGTCGGCCCCACGGCACGGCGTTGAGGTAGTTCTCCAGGATCTGGTCCTTCTCGAGCTCGCGGTCGAGACGGACCGCGGTGGCCGCTTCGCGGAACTTGCCGATGTAGGTGTCGGGGATGTCGGTGATGGCCAGCTCGACGTACTGCTGCGGGATCGTCGAGGCACCCTGGACGCGCTCACCCCGGGAGAGGTTCGCCCACGCTGCCCGGAGGATGCCACGAGGTGAGATCCCGGAGTGGTCGTAGAACGCCCGGTCCTCGGCGGCGACGATCGCTTGGTGGACGTGCTCCGGGAGCTGGTCGATGTCGACGTTGCGCCGCACGGCGGCTGGCTGGAGCGTGGCGAGGTACTCGCCCTCCGCGTCGCGGATCCTGGTCGGGTCGGGGATCGCGAGCTCGTCGGGCGGTGGGATGTCCACACCGTCGTACAGGCTCCAGAACGCGAACGCGCCGCCCGCGAGCAGCAGGATCCCGAGCACGAGCGAGGTGCTGATCAGGACGATGGCCCGGCGGAACCAGGGCGAACGTCCCCCGACCCGCACCTCACCGTCGACCGGTGGCCCCTGCTCGTTCACGTCGCCGGTCCTTGGTCCACCACGGCCGGGACCCCCAGCGGGCTCCGGACCGGCGAAGCGTCGCTCAGCTGGTCGGCGTCCGCTCGCCGCTGTCCCCTCCGTCCGTCCGTCGTCAGGTTCAGCTGGACGCGGGCTCACTGCCAGCGGCGAACAGGTCGGTGAGCTCGGCCGGCGGGGGAGCCTCGAGCTGGTCGTAGCGGCACGAGTTCGGGTCCCGGTCGGGCCGCCAGCGGTGGAAGCGAGCGCCGTGGCGGAGCCGGTCGCCCTGCAGCTGCTCGTAGGCGACCTCCGCGACGAGCCCGATGCGCAGCGGCACCCAGGAGGTGTCCTTGCCGCTGTTCCACCGCGACGGGGGACGGGGGCTGCCGGCGGTCCCCGCACCGTCGGACCAGGGGTGTTCGGCGAGCTCCGCGTCGGTCGTGGCGCGGTGGGGTTCGAGCTCGTCCACGAGCTGCGCACGTCGGGCGGCGCTGAACGAGGACGCCACGCCGATGTGTCGCAGCCTCCCCTCGGCATCGTGGAGACCGAGGAGCAGCGACCCGACCCCCTGTCCGTCCTTGTGCCAGCGGAAGCCGCCGACGACCACGTCCGCCGTGCGCTGCTGCTTGATCTTCGCCAGGGCTCGCTTGCCCGGCTGGTAGCGGTCGCCGAGCGGTTTGGCGATGACCCCGTCGAGACCTGCGCCCTCGAACCGCGTGAACCAGTCCGCGGCCGTGGCCGGGTCGCGGGTCGCCGGTGTCAGGTGGAGCGGCGGGACGACGTCACGGAGGGTCCGCTCGAGGACCTCACGTCGATCGACGAACGGGGTGCTCGTGAGGTCGTCGTCGCCGAGCGCGAGCAGGTCGAAAGCCACGAACCGCGCGGGGGTCGCCTCGGCCAGGGTCCGGACCCGGGACTCCGCGGGGTGGATCCGCTCGGAGAGCGCGTCGAAGTCCAAGCCGTCGCCTCGGGGGACGACCAGCTCACCGTCGAGCACGCACCGCGGCGGGAGCTGTGCGCGCAGCGGTGCTTGGAGCTCGGGGAAGTAGCGGTCGAGCGGCTTGCCGTTGCGGCTCTGGAGGAGCAGTTCGTCGCCGTCGCGGAAGACCAGGCAACGGAACCCGTCCCACTTCGGCTCGTAGAGCAGGTCCCCGGTCGGCAGCTCCCGCGCGAGCTTGGCCAGCATCGGGTCGACCGGCGGGGTGAGGGGCAGGTCCACGGGTGCCTCCGTCCCGGGCTGGGGTCGTGGACGCGCGGAGCCTACGCCTCAGCGCTGCTCGGACCGAGGGGCCGGCGTGGTGTCGGATGCCGGACCGCGCTCGACCCCGCGCTCGTCGTTCCAGTCCGCGGGAGTGGTGTCCGCGGACACCGCGTCGCGTCGCCCGAGGGGCACGGGGTCGCCGACGGTGGTGTCGCGGGCCGTCTGCCGTTCGGTCTCGGCGTTGATCTCAGCGCCGAGCAGGACGATGAAGGCGCTCAGGAACAGCCACAGCATCAGGACGATGATCCCCGCGAAGGTGCCGTACGTCTCCCCGAAGCTGCCGAAGTTCTCCACGTAGAGCGTGAACGCCGCCGAGCCGAGCAGCCACAGGACGGTCGCGATCACGGCGCCCCACGTGACCCAGCGGGTCCGCGGCTGGTCACGGTCGGGCGACACCTTGTAGAGCAACGCCAACCCGGCGATCGCCAGCAGCGCCAGCAACGGCCAGGTACCGATGCGGACCGCCAGCTCGCCCGCACGACCGAGCCCGAGCGTCTCCAGCGCCGGGGGGAGCACCGCGATCAGACCGATCGTGAGCAGCAGCCCGAGGATGGCGCCGACGGTCAGGAGCAACGCGAGACCGCGCTTCTTCGGGAACTTGCGACGATCGATCTCGTCGTAGGCGGCGTTGATGCCCTCGATGAGGCCGGCCATGCCACCCGACGCGCTCCAGAGCGCGATGAGCACCGACACGGCCAGCGCGACCCCGAGGGTCGAGCTGTCGCTGCCGGCGACGTTCTCCATCTGGTCGGTGAGCAGACCGCTCGCGCTCTCCGGGAGCGCCGAGGTGATCGATCCCATCTGGCGGGTGATGGTCGCGGGGTCCGCGACCAGCCCCCAGATGCTGATACCCGCGATGATCGCGGGGAAGATCGCGAGCAGGCCCTTGAACGCGACCCCGGCGGCGAGCAGCGACACGTGGTCCTGCTTCAGGCTGGCGACGACACGGCTCACGACCGCCTTCCAGCCCCCGGTCGGGAGATCGCTGGGCCGCCGAGCATCGTGGCCCGCGTGCTCGTGGCCGGTGCGCCCGCGTTCGGAGCTCCCCTCGGGTGTCCCGCCGGGTGTCCGCGATCGTGCGTCTGCCAACCCCACGGAGCCTCCTGTGCCGATCCGCGACCGCCGTCCGGCGGCCGGTCCGTTCCCACGACCGTGTCGGCTCGTGACCGTCCCGTCCTCGTTCCGCTCCGACCCTTCGGCCCACCGCCGGGCACACCTCGCCGTGGCCGTGGCCGTCCGGACGAGGTCGTCGAGGTCGTCCGGGGAAGGCTTCGTCAGCGGCGGCGTGGACCGCCCGCGGTCCCGAACGTGATGGCCAGCTCCTCGAAGCTCGTGGTGACGATCGGGCGACGGTCCTGGAGCCAGGCGATCGGTGAGCCGGCCGGGAACCGCCACGCGGCCCGCGCGAACCGCACCCGGGCGAGCGACTGGACCCGGCTGACGGTCTCCACGCCGTCGAGCCGCTGCGTGGTGGGCATCGGCAGGCGGCGCCAGCCAGGCACACGCACCCCAGGAACGACCTGCAGCTCGGCGAGCGTCACCCCGTCCTCGATCGCGCGGACCTGGAGGCTGCCGCGACGGGTGCCCCCGCGCTCGAAGTCGGCGAGCCGCTTCGGGATGCCCCACAGCTCGCGGCCGCCGGCGACCGAGGCGGGGGAGTCGACCCAGATGTCGCTGATCGTGATGCGCAGCCCGCGTCCGTGCCGGACCAGGGTCGCCACGAGGAGCTCGTCGTAGCTCAGCACGCTGCCGGGCTCGTAGTGGACGAAGGCGGTGCCGACGAGAGCGGTCCCCGCGACGGTCGCGATCCGGGCTCCGGTCGGCAGCGCGGCGTGCAGGGATGCCGGCAGGTCACCGACCGGCACGCGCCACAGGCTCACGTGCATGGAACCGCCGAGGTGCCACGGCTCGGGTGGGTACAGCGGCTCGGCGGTCACGGTCGTTCCTCGGCTGACGGCCGGGGACGCTACCTGCCTGGCGGCCACGGGTCCGGAGTAGCGTTCCCGTGTCCGCCAGCATCGGAGCTCGTCCACGTGATCGTCCACCGCCGGATGTACCGGAACGGGGTCCGGTCCGAGCTGCCCGGCACGCTGGCCGACGTGGTCGAACAGGGCCAGCACCGCCCCGAGACCTTCGTCTGGATCGACCTTGTCGAGCCCACGGACGAGGAGCTCGCGGAGGTCGCCGCGGCCTACGACCTCCACCCGCTGGCCGTCGAGGACGCGCTGCACGCCCACCAGCGCCCGAAGCTGGAGCGGTTCGGTGACGGGACGTCCATCGTCGTCAAGACCCTGCGGTGCGAGGGCCCCGGTGACGAGGTCGCCGTCGGCGAGGTCCAGCTGCTCCTCGGCACGTCGTACGTCATCACGGTCCGGCACCGCTCGGGAGCACTGTTCGACGACCTCACCGCGCGGCTCGAGAGCGACCGTGACCAGCTCGCGCGCGGGCCGGCCGCGGTGGTCCACGCCGTGGTGGACCAGGCGGTCGACGGGTACAGCCACGTGCTCGAGGCTCTCGAGGCCGAGCTCGACGCGCTCGAGGAGGTCGTCTTCTCGCCGGGCCGCGGGGACCACGCTGCCCGCCTCTACGGGTTGCGACGCGAGGTGCAGTCCGCGCGCCGGGCGGTGGACCCGCTCGTCGACGTGGCGGACCGGCTGACGCGGCCACGGTGGCTCGTCGGGGATCCCGACCTCGAGGCGTACTTCCGGGACGTGCACGATCACGCGATCCGAGCGCGTGATCGGTTGCTGTCGGTCGAGGTGCTGGCCGACAGCGCGCTCGATGCGCACCTGGCCCAGGTCGGGATCCAGCAGAACGAGGACATGCGTCGTATCTCGGCGTGGGTCGCCATCGCTGCCGCGCCGACCTTGATCGCCGGCATCTACGGGATGAACTTCCAGGACATGCCCGAGCTCCGGTGGGAGTACGGCTACCCGTTCGCGCTCGGGATCATCGCGACGATCTGCATCGCGCTCTACGTCGGGTTCCGTCGGAACGGGTGGCTCTGACGTGGGGCTGGCCACCGCGCACGCCACCCACGTCCCACCGCAACTTCCTGGGCCCCAGCCCAGGAAGTTGCGCCGGCGGGGTTCGGCGCGACGGTCTCGTGCAAGGACCTGGGCCCCAGCCCAGGA
>NZ_JBBEBZ010000067.1:0-5313 GCF_040882075.1 Nitriliruptor sp. | reverse complement strand
ACGCCATCGTCATGTTGTCGACGCGCTTGACCGGGTCGTCGACGAGCATGATCTGTGAGTCGAGCCGCAGCGCCATGTCGGTCGCGGTCGCGGCGCCGGGCTGCCGGAAGTGCTGCTCGACGAAGGCCCGCGAGACGTCCTCCTCGACCCGGTGCTCGGGCCGCAGGAGCTCGGCCATCTCGTCGTGGGGACGGTCGAAGAAGGCGGCGTGGTAGCTGTCGACCGCCCGCTGGACGAGCGTCTCGCGGTCCGCTCCCGGTCCGAGTTCATCGGTCAGCGCCTGCATCGGCGGGTACCAGTGGTAGCCCGCGAAGACCTCGTCGGCGCCCTGCCCGGACTGCACGACCTTGACGTGCTTGGCGACCTCCTGGGACAGCAGGAAGAACGCGACGGCGTCGTGGGAGACCATCGGTTCGGACATCGCCGCGACCGCGTCGCCGAGGGCGGGCAGCATGCGGGCGGTGTCGATGCGCAGCTGGTGGTGGTCGGTCCCGAACTCGCGGGCGATCACGTCCGAGTACTTGAACTCGTCGCCCTCCTCGCCCCCGAACGACTCGAACCCGATCGAGAAGGTGGCGAGGTGCTGCTGGCCGGCCTCGGCGAGCAGGCCCACGGCGAGCGAGGAATCGAGGCCGCCCGACAGCAGGACGCCGACCGGTACGTCGGCGACGAGCCGCCACTCGACCGCCTGGCGCATGGAGGCGAGAACGGCGTCCTCCCAGTCGCGCTCGGTCCAGTCGGCGCGGTTGGAGTCGCGGGTGAAGTCGGGCCGCCAGTACTCGACCTGCTCGCGGGATCCGTCGGCCGCGATGGCCAAGGTCGTCGCCGGCGGGAGCTTGCGCACCCCGTTGATGATGGTGTGCGGGGCGGGGACCACGGCGTGGAAGCTGAGGTAGTGGTGCAGCGCCACCGGGTCGATCGAGGTATCGATCCCGCCGCCGGCGACCAGGGCCGGCAGCGAGGACGCGAAGCGCAGCCGCGCGCCGTCCTCGGCGAGGTAGAGCGGCTTGATCCCGAAGCGGTCGCGACCGAGGAAGGTCCGTCCCGAGTCCCGCTCGTGGATCGCGAAGGCGAACATGCCCTGCAACCGATCGACGAACCGGTCGCCCCACGCGTGGTAGGCCTTCAGCACCACCTCGGTGTCGGAGGTGGAGAAGAACCGGTAGCCCCGTTCGGCGCGGAGCTCCTCACGCAGCTGCTGGTAGTTGTAGATGCAGCCGTTGAAGATGATCGTGAGACCGAGCTCGGGGTCGTGCATCGGCTGGTTGCCGTGGGACGTCAGGTCGATGATCGACAGCCGTCGGTGGCCGAACGCGACGGGACCCGCGCTCCAGACGCCGCCGGCGTCCGGCCCGCGGTCCTCCATGGTGCCGGCCATGCGGGCGACCGCCGCCACGTCAGGGGTCGAGCCGTCGAGCCGGAGCTCCCCGCTGAAGCCGCACACGTCGTCTCATCTCCTCGTACCTCGGTGGGAGCTACGAGCCTGGTCGACCGGCCAAGGCCGAGCCAGCGTCCACCCCGGTCGACCGGCCACGTCGCGTGCGCTCCCGGGCCGCTCGGACCGTGCAACCGCCTACGTTCCCCGCTCCGCTCCGGCCAGGACACCATCGTGCCCCCCTTCGCACTCGTCGATGCGTTCGCCGACCGGCCCTTCACCGGCAACCCCGCGGGCGTGGTGGTCCTCGAGGAGCCCGCCGACGAACGGTGGATGGCCGACCTCGCCGCCGAGGTCGGCGCGTCGGAGACCGCGTTCCTGTCCCCCGGTGACGGCGGGTGGAACCTGCGCTGGTTCACCCCCGCCGTCGAGGTCGACCTGTGCGGGCACGCGACGCTGGCCGCGGCCCACGTCCTGTGGGGCCGAGGTACCCGACGAGGCGACGTTGCTGCTGATCCGCCCCGATCTGAGCGCCGTCACCGCGCTCGGCAGCACCGGGCTGATCGTCACCGCGCCCGGCGATGGGGACACCGACCTGGTGTCCCGGTACTTCGCCCCCGCGGTCGGTATCGACGAGGATCCGGTGACCGGATCGGCCCACTGCACCCTCGGCCCGCTGTGGGCGGAGCGGCTCGGGCGCGACGAGCTGACGGCTCGCCAGGTCTCACCGCGGGGCGGGGCCCTCCGTCTGCGCGTGGATGGCGACCGCGTCCACGTCGGTGGGCGCGCCGTCACGGTGATCGAAGGGACGGTCGCCGCACCGGACCGCTGAGCCGCGGCAGCGACCCGACCCACCGAGGGTCGTCAGCAGTGCCGCTCGAGGAAGCCGACCTGGGCGTCCCAGAGCGGATCGCCGGGGTCGATGACCGCGAAGTGATCACCGGCGCCGGTG
Source organism: Nitriliruptor sp. (assembly GCF_040882075.1). Classification (NCBI taxonomy): domain Bacteria; kingdom Bacillati; phylum Actinomycetota; class Nitriliruptoria; order Nitriliruptorales; family Nitriliruptoraceae; genus Nitriliruptor; species Nitriliruptor sp. The sequence goes on along the minus strand of NZ_JBBEBZ010000067.1, from coordinate 2,986 downwards.
ACGAGCTCGACCGGGTCACCCGCCGCGCTCGCGGCCGCCTCGTAGCGCTCCGACTGGTCGACGGGGACGGTCTCGTCCGACCGGCCGTGCACGAGCAGCACGGGCACACCGTGACCGACGAGCGCCATCGGGTCGGCGATGGCGTACCGGTCCGCGACCTCGTCCGGCTCACCGCCGAGGAAGTCGGTCACGGCGCCGTCACCGAGGGGGACCGCGTCGACCAGGCTCGCGACGGGCGCCTGGGCCACGACGGCGCACGGTCGGAGGGGGTCGGAGGCGCCGGGCGCACCCGCCGGGAGACGTCCGCGGGAACCGAACCAGAGGGCGAGGTGACCGCCGGCCGAGTGCCCCACCACCGCGACCCGGTCGAGGTCGATGGGCGCCTCCTCGGCGACGGCGGCGAGGTGGTCGGTGCCAGCCGCGACGTCGAGCAACGTCCCGGGGAAGCCACCCCCGGTCGGACCGACGCGGCGGTACTCGAGGTTCCAGCTCGCGAACCCGCGGTTCGCGAGGTCCCGGGCGAGGTCGGCCATCAGATCCCGCCGGTACTGATCACGCCAGAACCCCCCGTGGACGAGCACGACCGTCGGCCAGCCGGCATCCGGCGCGGACCCGGCGGGCAGCGCGAGGTCGGCGACCTGCTCGGGACCGTCGCCGTACGCGATGGTCCGTCCCTGACCCTCTGCACCCACCGCGGCCTCGTCCGCCGGGGCGTCGGGCGCGCCACCGGGCAGGGTGCAGGCTGCCAGAACCACCGCGATCACGAGCAGGGCGGTCGGCCGGGCGTCCAGCCGGCCACGGTTAGCATCGGACCTCATCCCACCACCCTCCCGCCGACCGCGGACCGCCGTCCGGCCTCGCCCCTGCCCCCGCATCCCGCTCCCCCGCCTCCCGGAGCCCCGCCGTGGAACCCGTCCCGCTGTCGCCAGCCCGTCGCCGCGCGAGCCTCGACCGGCTCGCTGCGCAGGTGTCCGACGTCCTGGTCATCGGCGGTGGCGTCACCGGTGCTGGCACGGCGCTCGACGCGGCGACGCGTGGGCTCGCGGTCGGGCTCGTCGAGCAGCGCGACTACGCCGCCGGCACCAGCTCCCGCTCCTCCAAGCTGATCCACGGTGGCCTGCGCTACCTCGAGCAGTTGAACATCGGGCTGGTCCGCGAGGCGCTCGAGGAGCGCGGCCTGATCCTGCAGCACCTGGCCCCGCACCTGGTCCGACCGGTGTCGTTCCTCTACCCCCTGACCCACCACGGGTGGGAGCGAGCCTACGTCGGGGCAGGCGTCGCCCTCTACGACCGCCTGGGTGGCGCCGAGCAGCTCCCGGGCCACCGTCACCTCAGCCGCAAGGGTGCGCTGGCCCTCGCTCCCTCGCTCCGGCGCGACTCGATGGTCGGCGCCATCCGGTACTGGGACGCCCAGGTCGACGACGCCCGGCACACCATGGAGGTGGTGCGGACCGCCGCCGCCTACGGCGCGGAGGTCGCCAACTCGACCCGAGTGACCGGGTTGCTCCGTGAGGGCGAACGCGTCGTCGGGGTCCGCGTCGTCGACCAGGAGGACGGCCGCGAACTGGAGCTGCGCGCCCGGCAGATCATCAACGCGACCGGCGTGTGGGCCGACGACATCCAGGCGATGGCCGGCCGGGGACGCATCCGCGTCCGGGCGTCGAAGGGGATCCACCTGCTGGTGCCGAAGGACCGCATCCACAGCGACAGCGGGCTGATCCTGCGGACCGCATCGAGCGTGCTGTTCGTCATCCCCTGGGGTCGTCACTGGATCATCGGCACCACCGATACCGACTGGGACCTCGACCTCGCCCACCCCGCTGCCTCGGCGCGTGACATCCAGTACCTGCTCGACCAGGTCAACCGGGTGCTGCGGACCCCGCTCACCCACGAGGACGTCGAGGGCGTGTACGCGGGGCTGCGACCGCTGCTCTCGGGCGAATCCGAGGCGACGAGCAAGCTGTCGCGCGAGCACGCCGTCGCCACCACGGCTGCAGGGCTGATCACGATCGCCGGCGGCAAGTACACGACCTACCGCCTCATGGCACAGGACGTAGTCGATGCGGCGGCCCACAACCTGCCGCAACGGGTCCCCGCGTCGGTGACCAGCCGCACGCCGCTGCTCGGCGCGGAGGGCTACCACGCGCTCTGGAACCGCCGCCGCAAGCTCGCCGAGGAGACCGGTCTGCACCTCAGCCGGATCGAGCACCTGCTCCACCGCTACGGGGCGATGGTCGGCGAGGTCCTCGACCTGCTCGCGGACCGACCGGAGCTCGGCCAGCGCATCGAGGGCTCGGACACCTACCTCAAGGTCGAGGCGCTCTACGCCGCCTCCCACGAGGGGGCGCTGCACCTCGACGACCTGCTGACCCGCCGGACCCGGACCTCGATCGAGACCTTCGATCGGGGGCTGACCGCGGCCCGCAGCGTCGCGCCGCTGATGGGCGAGGTGCTCGGCTGGGACGAGGACGACATCGCGGCCGAGCTCGCCCACTACGAGGCGCGCGTCGCCGCCGAACTCGAATCGCAGCGCATGCCCGACGACCGGACCGCGGACGCGGCACGGATGGGCGCGCAGGACGTGCGGGTCAGCGTCCGCTAGCCAGCTAGCTAGCGCCACCTCGCCAGGCGTTCTCGTCCACAGCCGGGTGCACCAGATGGTTGCATCGAACATATGTACGAGTAGACTGGACTCATCCGCCGCACCTGATAGGGACCGCATGCGCAGCAGCCAGGGCTACCAGCACACCAGCCGTCGGGTTCTGACTGCGCTCGCACGTGAGCACCACACGGGCTACAACCCCCGGCACGGCGCCGACCCGGCGGGTGCCCCGACACCGACAGGCCGGGGCGGGACCAGCGGTGGCTCGGCCCCTGCCGATCTGTCAGGGGCGGTCGCGGCGATCCTGGCCGGCGACGACCGCGCGTCGTTGCCTGACGGGGCGCTGGCCGAGCTGGTGGCAACGCTGCGGGCCGCGGACCGGCT
>NZ_JBBEBZ010000066.1:17193-33226 GCF_040882075.1 Nitriliruptor sp. | reverse complement strand
TGCTCGTGCTGCAGCAGCGCTGCGGCAGGGCACCGACGGATCGGCCGTGGACGCCGTCGTCGCGGAGGCTGCCTTGCGAACGAGGGCCGCCTACGTGATCACCTCCGACGCCGACGACCTGAACACCCTGATCGACCGAGACGCGGGACGAACGGCGGTCGTGACCGTCTAGGTCCGACGCTGCGCCCGCCACAGAGCGCCGTGATCCTGCGACGTCGCCACCGACTCGACGACCACGAGCAGGGACCGTAGGAGCCGCCGTGCAACCTGCGTGCAACGCCCGGTAGGAACCACCCGCCTGCGGCGGTCATCCGGCCGGGAGGTCAGGCAGGCACGAGCCCGTAGTCCTCGAACGCGTACGGGTGCAGGAACGCCCGCCGCCACAGCAGCTTGCGGTCGACGTCGGTCAGTCCGACCGTGTCGGCCGCGTCGTCGAACTCGTCGACGATGGTCTGCACGAGCCGATCGACGATCGCGCGTGCCTGCGGCTCGGACAGCAGGAACTCTCCCGCCGCGTCGATGCAGGTCGCCAGCCGCGACCGGCGGTCACCTGGGCGGGTGACGGCCATCGCCTGGGTCGCCTCGCCCGTGTCGCGCGGCTGCGGGTCGAGGTCGTACGCCGGCGTGAGCGTCAGGTCGCGGCCGTCCCAGAACGCGGCGTGGTTGCGGGCGTGGTCGTCGCGGTTACCGATCAGGACGTTGAAGACCAGCCGGCCGTACAGTTCGACGAGGGACGCCTGCGGGTCGGTGAAGCGGGTGCGGATGGTCTGGGCGAGGTCCGGGTAGGTGGCGTAGCGGGCGTACATCTCACCGAGGCTGAGCAGCGTGAGCGCGGACACGAGCGCGCGCCGTCGGCGAGTGCCAGGGATGCGATCGAACCGGTCGACGAGCAGCACGTCGCGGTCGAGGACGGTGACCCGTTCGGTCGCGGCAACGTTGAGGTCGGCGCGGCGGGCGAGCTCCATCGCGACCGCCTCGCCCTTGACGATCGGGTAGGTGTCGGTCGGGGTGGAGAACTTCGCGATCAGCGCGCGACCGTCGGCGGCGGTGACGGTCGCCTTCGGGCGGGCGCCACCGACCGACGAGCCCGCGTTGAGGACCCGGTCGATCTCTTCGGAGAACGGCTCGCCGGCCTGGAGCCGGTCGGCGGCGGTCAGCAGCTCCTCAAGTGTGGCGTGGGTCTCGCGCGGGACGTAGGTCTCGGCGGAGGCTTGGAAGTCGTTCGCGCCGATCCGGTCGGTGCCGGACCCGAGCAGGTAGGTGACGGCCGGTAGCGCGGCCGTGTCGACGTCGCGGCTGTCGCCGGCGTGGAGGCGTCGCAGGATGACGCGGCGTCCCCACGCGTCGGGGGCACCGTCGGCGAGGCAGCCGGCGAGGTCCATGCCGTCCGGTGGCGGCTGACCGCCGGGCTGCAGCGGCAGCTCGGGCAGGTACAGCGGGACGGCGTCGGGCCGTTCGAGGTAGCTGCGTCCGTAGACGAAGTGGAGCCGGTCGCCGACCGGGTCGAGCGCACCGGCGACGACTGGGTCCGCGCGGTCGGCGAGCCACGTCCACACGTAGACGCGGTCAGAAGTCATCGTCGGGCTTCCGGGTGTCGGGACGGACGCGGTCGGGTAGGAGCGCGAGCAGCTGCCGACCGGACGCGACCTGCCGGGCAAGGCCGTCCGCGTCCGTGGCGAACAGCGGGACGCCGAGCAGGACAAGCAGCTCGAGCGCGGTCCCGATCGCGACGGTCGGGTCGCCGTGTTCGACCCGGTAGAGCGTGTCGCGGGAGATCCCGGCACGTTCCGCGAGCTCGGCGGCGGTGCGGCGCTGCCGGCGCCGTTCGGACGCGACCAGCTGCCCGACGACGACGACCGCGTCGCGGGTCATGGGTGACAGCGTCTGCCCCAACACCAACCCTCTGTCTGCTACAGCAGACGTTATCACACTTACCGTCTGACAGGTCGTACGCTTCGCGTTTCTGGTGGCCCGCGCTCCTGTCTTCTACCGTGCCGTTGGCGTGCCCGGAGGCAGCCACCTCCTCCAGGGCACCAACGGTCTCTCCGCCACCGCCGAGAACGCCTCAACACTGCCTGCCAGGCCCGACCACTGCGCGATGACATCTACGCAGGACGCCCGTTGGTCCAGCCGCCTGCGACCGTCGAATCCCCGCGTGGGGTGGACCGTGGCTGGTCGCACGTGGACTGACAGGGTCCGTCGCCGACTCAGTCAGCCCGGCCTCTTCAGCCCGAACAGCTCCGCGAACAGTTGCTCGGCGAGGTGCGCTCCTTCGTCCGTGAGTGCCACCGACTTGGCCCTGGAACGCGGATCGTCGATGAGCCCTCGCTCGTGGAGACCATCGGTGGCCTCCCAGGGGAACGACTTCCACGCCCGCCAGCCGTACGCGTCCTTGTGCGCGTTGAGGTGCATCAACGCCAGCACGGCATCTTGGACCCGACGCTCGTCGTACACAGCGAGCTCGATGGTTCGAAACTCCTGGAGCGACGAGGCTACGTCGACGGCGATCGGGGGTCACCCGCGGTAGGGGAGTTCGGTCAGAAGATCGAGGTCATCGAGGCGCTGCGTCGGGCGAGCGGGCTGGGCTCTCGTCGCCGCCCTCTTGGTCGGTGCGGGGTCGCTGAACTCCGGCGTCTCAGTCGCGGACGGCTCGTTGGCCGATGGTCTCAGCGGTTCGGTCGGCGGGCTACGACGGAGGTCGTTACGAACGAGGCGGCCGAGTCGTCGGCGATCGACCGGTCGGCTCGTATGGCCCGGATGCGGAAGGTCTGCCACGTCGCGTCGTCGACGTTGACGCGGGCGGTCTGCTGCTCGCGTTCGCTCATCTTCGTGCCTCCCGTGGGCGCTCCGCGTCGACGCGTCGACGGGTCGACGGGTCGCACGAGGGTGCAAGTCTGTGTCCGGACTTGGGGTCTCACGGGCAGCTCGGCTGACGGTGTTCGCTGGGCTGGTGGTCGCGGTGGCAGCGATCAGCCATCAGCAGAGTGTCCGAGGTCGGGCATCGATGCGTGGGACTGCTGCTGTGCTGATCAGCGTGGTGGGTGTGAGCGAGATGCTCGCAGGCGTCGCTCTCGAGTCCGTTCGGGCGAGGGCGGCCGAGCGGTCAGGATCGCCCAGGTCGACCTCAACCGATCGGCGTCCAGGCCCGTTCAGGCCGAGAGCGCGTTGTGCCCGCCCCCCCGACGGCGCTGTGGGCGCTCGACCAGTCAGCAAATCCAGTCAGCCAAGTCAGCCAAGTTGGCAGCCGAGCCGATGGACTCGAGTGGACGTCGAGGGACCTCGACGGAAGATCAAGGCTGGTTCACGATCGACGCGCGAGACGGTCCTATCTGTCGGGATCTCGCACGATCTCGCGTGCTCGCAGGAACACGCCGTCCAGCATGCCCTCGGTGAGGCGGCCCGTGAAGGTGTTCTGCTGGCTCACGTGGTAGCTGCCGAGCAAGGTCCGGTCCGATGCGAGCGGGACCTCGACCCCGTGGCCGAACCGGGGCTTGGTCCCCTCCCACCCGGTGAACGACAGCGCAGCGGCGAACCCGAACCCACCGAGCGCGACGATGACCTGCCACGGCAACAGGTCGAGCTCGGCGGTGAGGTACGGCCGGCACCGATCCCGTTCCTCGGGCGACGGCTTGTTCGCGGGGGGAGCGCACTTGACCGGCGAGGTCACCCACACGTCCTCGAGCCGGAGGCCATCGTCGGCGGACACCGACGTCGGTTGGTTGGCGAAGCCGGTGCGGTGCAGGGAGGCGAACAGCCAATCCCCGGAACGGTCGCCGGTGAACATGCGCCCCGTCCGGTTGGCACCGTGCGCGGCGGGGGCGAGCCCGACGATCACGATGCGGGCCGCCGGATCACCGAACCCCGGGACCGGCCGACCCCAGTACTCCTGATCGGCGAACGCCGCACGCTTGGTCGCCGCGACCTCCTCGCGCCACGCGACCAGGCGTGGGCACGCACGGCAGTCGACCACCGCGCGGGAGACGTCGTCGAGGCTGTCGGCACGCACGCCGCGAGCCTACGCCGGGTCGAGGTGGGTGCTGCAGCGTGACGGTTCTCGGTGGCCAACCCGCGGTTCAGCGGCCGCGAGCCTCGAGGTCGGCGCGGTCAGCGCGGTCAGCGCGTCGGGCCTGCTGTTCGCGGAGCGAGTACGCGGCCACGCCCCACAGCGTTGCACCGAGCAACGCCCAGCCGATAGCGGTGGAGAACACCTCGCTGGCCGTGTAGCCCGCGGTGTTCGAGAGCATGATCATCTGCGCCGCCGCGAACACCAGCATCGCCACGCCTGTGGCGCTCAGGATGAGCCGGACGAGGTTCCCGACCGTGGTCGACCGCCTGGGCTTCGACGCGCCCGCGGCGGCAGCGTCGTCGCCGGCACGCCACACCGGCGCGTCGTCCTCGGTCGGTGTGTCCCCGCCGGGTGCGGCGCTGGGGGTCTCGTCGGGGTCCGGTCGATCACCGGCCGCCGGCGGCGTCGCGTCCCACGTGGGCGGCTCGTCGGACGTGGCTGGATCCGAGGACGGAGCTGGATCCGAGGACGGAGCCGGCTCGGACGCGGCTGCGGGGGCCGGAGCTGGGGCTGGGGCGACCTCGGCGGTGAACGCGGGGGTGAAGGTCGGCGTGGGCGCTGGCGAGGGATCGGGTTCGGATGACGGCGCGGGTGCGGTGGCTGGCGTGGACTCGGCGGGCGCTGACCCGGAGCTCGACGCTGCGTCGCCGGACATCGGGAAGGTGGATCTTGCCGTGCTCGGCGCCGACCACGTGCCGAGGTCCTCGGTGGCGGCCGGGGCCGCCCACCGCGACGCATCCTCGGGGTCGGGCTGCGGTTCCGGGTCCGGGTCGGGCTGCGTTTCCGGGTCCGGGTCGGGCTGCGTTTCCGGCTGCGGTTCCGGGTCGGGCTGCGTTTCCGGGTCCGGGTCGGGCTGCGTTTCCGGGTCCGGCTGTGTCGCGGCAGCCGCCGCGGGCGCTCCCTCAGCCGGTCCAGGGATCGGGTCCAGGCCCATCTCCGAGCCGTCCGGGCCGGGCGCCACGTGATCGGTCCACGCGTCCCCGTCGAAGTAGCGCAGCCGCTCCGGACGCACCGGATCCTGCTTCCAGCCTGCCTCGCCCACCCGGGGCCTCCTCGGTCGCGCGGGTCATCGACGCGTGCGGTCCCGAACATAACCGGAGGGCCTACGCGGACGCGGTACATCGACGTGCTCGACTGAGCCCGTCGGGTGAGGCGCGCGGCCCGCCGGCCGGGGGAGCCAGCGATCCACCGGCGCCGGTCGGCGCGAACCGGCGACGAGGAGGGATGCGTCGTGGCGATCTGGCAGGTGTGGGCGGGCGGGTTGCTCGCCGTCCTGGTGCTGATGACGGTGATCTGGGCGATCAGCGTCGTGCGTCACGACGCGTCGCTGGTCGACCGCGTGTGGGGCCCCGCGTTCGTGCTCTCGGCCTTCGTGTACGCGCTCCTCGGCGACGGAGCCGGCCCGCGGACGGCCCTCGTGTTGGTGCTGGTGACCGTCTGGGGTCTGCGGCTCGGGCTCCACATCACGCGGCGGAACTGGGGGAAGGGCGAGGACCCGCGCTACCGCGCCATGCGTGAACGGCGTCCCGACTCGTTCGCCGTCACCTCGCTGTACCGGGTGTTCTGGTTGCAGGCCGGGCTGGCGTGGACCATCTCGCTGCCGCTGCTCGCTGCGCTGCACCGACCGACGCCCGAGCGCCTGACCTGGGTCGATGGGCTCGGTGTCGTGGTGTGGCTGGTCGGGTTCGTGTTCGAAGCGGGCGGCGACCTACAGCTGTCGCGCTTCCTGGCCGACCCGAAGAACCGCGGCAAGGTCATGGACCGCGGCCTGTGGCGCTACACCCGCCACCCGAACTACTTCGGCGACACGACGGTGTGGTGGGGGCTGTTCCTCATCGCGCTCGCGACCGGAGCCTGGTGGGCGGCGATCGGGTCGGCGGTGATGACCTTCTTCATCGTGCAGGTGTCTGGGGTCGCCCTGACCGACGCGGGGATGGCCAAGAGCGGCAGCAAACGTGAGGGGTACGACGAGTACGTGCGTCGCACCAACGCCTTCATCCCCGGTCCGCGCAAGGACTGATCGTCGGCAGGTGGGGCAGCTCGGCTGCGCTGGCGCGGGTGCGAACGGCGGTCTGCGCTCGGGAACTCGTGCAACCTCGCACGGCAGCGGTGCGTCGGACAGGGTGAACGCCGGAACCGGAGGGCGGGCCGTGAGGACCCGGGGGCAGGACGACCGTCAGGGGCGGGACGACCGTCAGGGGCGGGACGAGCAGCGAGGTGGCACCGGCCACCGAGGCCGCTCGATCCTGGTCCTGGTGGCGATCATCAGCATCGGCGTCGCGGGAGCGGCGCTCGGGTCGTCGTACCTGCGAGATGGATCGCCGTGGCCCATCATCGGGGCCGGTCAACCGCAGGACGTCCTCGCGGATGCCGACGCTGACGCGTCGGCGGATGACGGTGAGGGGAGCTCTTCCGCGGAAGAAGGGGCGGAACGGCTCGCCGCCGAGGCAGCGGAGCGTGAGGCAGCGGAGCGCCGTGCGGCCGAGGCGGCCGACGAGGCTGAACGCGAGCGGATCGCCGCCGAGGAGCGTGCTGCCGAGGAGGCCGAGGCCAGGGCCGCCGCGGAGCGGGCTGCGGAGGAGGAAGCGGCGGCTGCTGCCGCGGCCGAGCGCGAACGTGAGGTCCGCGTCGCCGTGACGGCGGCGCAGCAGCGGCTCGAGGACCTCGGCTACCTCGTCGGTGCGGTCGACGGCGAGCAGGGTCAGCAGACCACCGCCGCGCTGATGGCGTTCCAGGCCGTCAACGGCATCCAGGTCGATGGCGTCCTCGGGCCGCAGACGACCGAGACGCTGGCCACGCCTCGCGCCGAGCCGCAGCTGGTCGGTGGACCGGCGACGCGGATCGAGGTGGACCTCGATCGGCAGGTGTTGCACCTGGTCGAGGGCGGGACGCGCGTGGTGACGATGAAGGTCAGCTCGGGCAACGGCGCGACCTACACCCGCGGGGACGGATCGCTCGGCCGGGCGGTGACGCCCGTCGGTACGTTCACGATCGACCGTCGGATCGCTGGGGTCCGAGAGTCGTCGGCCGGGCTCGGCACGCTGTACGACCCGATGTACTTCCTGCGCGGGTTCGCGATCCACGGGTCGAACTCGGTCCCGGCCGGTCCGGCCAGCCACGGGTGCGTCCGGGTCTCGCGGGCCGACGCCGTGTGGCTGTTCCACCGGGTCCCCAACGGCACCGCGGTCGTCCTCCACGGAGGCCAACACACCTTCGTCGGGTAGCGCACCAGCGGGTGCGCACCGGCGACGGAGACGGCCCTTCCTCGGCGCGTCTGGCAACCTGCACGCGGACCGCAGCGATCGAGGAGCCGACGTGGGCAGCATCGACAGCGACGACGCGACCGCACCGGCGGTGCGCCGCAGCCGCCGGACGCTGGTCGTCGGTGCCGGGGTCCTCGTGCTGGCGATCGGTGGCGCATCCTTCGCGCTGGCCGACCGCAACGGTGACCGCGATCTCGATGTCGACGCTGCTGCTGCCGGGTCGGACGACGAGGCGGCGGCGAGCGACGCCGAGCGCGAGGCTCGCGAACGCGCCGAGGCCGAGGCCGAGGCGGAAGCGGAGCGGCTCGCGGAGGAGGAGGCCGAGGAGGCCCGCCTGGCCGAGGAAGCTGCGGAAGCTGCGGATGCGGAGCGTCTGGCCGAGGAGGAACGCGAAGCCGAGGAGGCCCGCCTGGCTGAGGAACGCGCCGAGGAGGAGCGGCTCGCGTCCGAGGCGAAGGCCGCCGAGGAGCAGCAGCAGTTCGTCGACGCGCAGGCCCGCCTCAAGGAGCTCGGCTACCTCGTTGGAGCGGCCGACGGTGAGGTCGGCCAGCAGACCACGTCGGCGTTGATGGCCTTCCAGGCCGTCAACGGTCTGGCGGTCGACGGCCAGCTCGGTCCGCAGACCTTCGCTGCGCTCGACGACCCGAACCGCGAGCCGGCGCTACGCGGCGGCGCCGCGAACCGGATCGAGGTCGACATGGACCGCCAGGTGCTGCACCTGGTCGAGGGTGGCAAGCGTGTGACGACGATGAAGGTCTCGACCGGTCGCGGTGGCACCTTCGAGTCCGAGGCGGGTGAGACGCTCCGCGCCGAGACCCCCGTCGGCACCTTCACGATCGACCGGCGCATCGCGGGGGAGAAGCCGTCGAGCTACGGCATCGGTTCGATGTGGGACCCGATGTACTTCCACGGGCCCTGGGCGATCCACGGTTCCCCGACCGTTCCGGCGGGTCCCGCCAGCTCCGGCTGCGTCCGGGTCGCGATGGCCGACGGCCGCTGGCTCTTCGACCGCGTCCCCAACGGCACCCCGGTCGTCCTCTACGGCGGAGTGCACGTCTTCACCCCCTAGCGGCCGTCAAGGTTGACGTTGGGGGTCGAGGTCGACGGTCCGCATCCCGTCCGGCTCCGCCGTTCTGCGGCCGCCCTGCCCGGGGTTCGGGCCACCGTTGAGCATGATCCGCGGGTCCTCGCGCGACTCCTGCCGGCCGAGCACAGCGGTGTCGTCGTTGGCGAGGCCGTTCCCGCCGAGCAGAGGCCGGCCGCTGAGTACCACGAACGCCAACGCGAGGGTTGCGAGGAGCAGGACGACGAAGCGCCGCCTCCGATCCTCACGCTGCGCGTGGTCGTGGCTGCTCACCGGCCGGCCTCTCAGCTCGAAGCGGTACGTACGTCGCGCCTCGCACGCTCCGAGGTCCTCGAGGCAACTGTGGTCGGGACGGGGTCCCGGCGCATGAGGCGCTGGTCGCCCCGGTTCCGGGCGCTGCGTCCCTCGCTGCACGTTGACCGTGGTGCTGGCGGTCTAGTCACCGGGTACCGCGAACGACGGAGGCCCCGAACTTCCGGTGCCCGTAGGCTCGGGGCATGGATACCCCGCCGCCTCGCCTGACCGCCTACAGCCACGGAGCAGGTTGCGCCTGCAAGCTCGGGCCGGGCGAGCTCGCCGACGTGCTCGGCCGCATCGCTCCGCCCGAGGCGCCCGACCTCCTCGTCGGCCGCGAGCACGGCGACGACGCCGTCGTCTGGCGTCGGCCCGACGGTCGGGCGCTGGTGGCGACGATCGACGTGTTCACCCCGATCGTCGACGACGCCGACACCTGGGGCCGGATCGCCGCGGTCAACGCCGGCAGCGACGTCCACGCGATGGGCGGGACCCCGCTGTTCGCCGTCGCCTTCGCCGCGTGGCCACGTGAGCAGCTCGACCTCGACCTGCTCGCCACCGTCCTCGCCGGCGGCCAGGCCGCGGCGGCCGAGGGCGGGTGGGTCGTCGCCGGCGGCCACACCATCGACGGTCCCGAGCCGCTCTACGGCCAGGCCGTGATCGGCGAGGTCGACCCGGACCGGATGCTCACCAACGCCGGCGGCGACCCGGGCGACGCCCTCGTGCTCACCAAGCCGCTCGGCACCGGCCTGACCACCACCGCGGTCAAGCGCAGCGACCCCTCGGCGATCGCGCCCGGCGGCGACCTCGCCGAGGTGTACGCCGCTGCCGTCGCGGAGATGACCCGCTCCAACGGGACCGCGGCGCAGCTCGCGGTCGAGCTCGGCGGCCGCTGCGCGACCGACGTCACCGGGTTCGGGCTGCTCAACCACCTGCGTGAGCTCGTCAGGGCGTCCAACGTCGGTGCCGAGGTCGAGGTCGCTGCCGTGCCTCGACTGCCGGGGCTCGATCCGCTGCTCGCCGCGAAGTGGATCCCTGGTGGCACGCAGCGCAACCTCGCCCACGTCCGCCCCGACCTCGACGTCGCCGCGACCGTCGCCGAGGACGACCTCGTAGTGCTCGCCGACGCCCAGACCTCCGGCGGGCTGCTGCTCGCGCTCCCCGAGGCGGCCGCGGAGGAGCTCGTCGACGGGCTCCGGGCTGCCGGCCACGACGCCGCGCGGATCGGGCGTCTGACCGACGACCCGAGCGGTCGCATCGCGGTGGTCTGACGGCCCGGTCGGCCGGTGGGTGGAACTCGACGCGCCTACCGCGTACGGTGTGAACAGGAACGAGACGACACGAGGTGCATCGGGTGGTCGACGGGGGCGGTGCCGGGCTTCGGCCGGACGTGTCCTTCGATGCCGCTGCCGTCCTCGAGGCGATCGCGGCGTGCCGGACCGCCGCGCAGGTCTGTGGTGCGGTGGGTGACGCCCGGGTCCGGGCTGGCGCTCGCGCGCGGGTCGGCTGGGAGGGGCGGATGCGTGACGCGTTCGACCTCGCCGACGATGCCCTCCTCGCCGAGCTGGAGGCGGGGGAGGGCGAACTCGAACGGATCTTCGCCGAGCTTGAGGCGCTCGCCGAGCGGGCTGCCGCCCTGCAGCGCAGTGTCGACCGGCACAACGAACGCGTCCTGGAGCAGCGCGCGGCGGTGGGCTCGTGAGCCGCACGTCTCGGCCGATCCCGACCGGCTCCGTGGGCTCACCGAGACCAGCGCGGACGCGAACGCCGACCTCGACGCGGCGGTCGGGGACGCCCTCGCAGCATCACGGGCGGCGGTCGCTGGTGCTGACCCGCGTCTGTCGCGAGCCGCGCTCACACGCGCCATCGACGCCGCGGACGATCGGCTCAGCCCGCTGCCCGGTCGGTTCACCGTCCTCGACGGGGACGTCGCGGCCTTCGCCGACTCGGTGGCGGCGCTCGATGGCCGTTCGTGGCTGCTCGGCAGCCTGTCGCTGCACCTGCTCGACCAGCTTCACGCCGCACGCGTACCGGGCAGCAGCGCGGACGCTGTCCGCCACCGTCAGCTCCTGCTCGACCTCGAGGCCGCTGACCCGGCTGGCGTCGCGGCCATCTTCGCGACGCTCGACCGTCCGACGGCGCTGGCGCTCGCCCGTCGTGATCCGAAGCTCGTGGGTCGCCTCGACGGTGCACCGGGCTTCATCCGCGACCACGCCAACCGGGTGCTGCTCGACGCCGAGGTCCGCAGCATCGAAGCCCAGCTCGCAGCCCTCGACGCCGATCCGCTGCCGCCGGGCGGGGGCCACGCCGGCCGGAACCGGCGCCTGGCCCGCACCCGGGAACGTGACGAGCTGCTCGGGCGGCTCGCCACCCTCGAGGACCTGCGCGACCGTCCCGGCGTCCAGACCCTGGTCTTCGACCCGGACGCCGGCCGCGTCGCCGCGGCGCGAGGTGACATCGACACCGCCGACCACGTCACCACGCTGGTCCCCGGCACCGGCAACGACTTCGACAGCATCACCAGCTACCTCGACCGGGCCGACGACCTCGTGCGCAGCGGCCAGCGCGCCGACCCGACCGGTCGCGTCGCCGCGATCGCGTGGCTCGACTACGACGCGCCGCCCGGCCTGACCGACGCCACGTCCCGGCCGCGCCGACCACGCCTCGCCCGACCTCAGCCGGTTCGTCGACGGGATGGCGGCCGTGAACCCCACCTCGACCCGCACGCTCATCGGGCACTCGTACGGCTCCACGGTGGTCGCCACCGCCGCACGGAACCACACCCTCGACCTCGATGCGTTGGTCGGCGTCGCCAGCCCCGGCATGCGCGTCTCGAGCGCCGACGACCTGCAGCTGCCGGTGGACGGCCGGGTCTACGCCGTGACCGACACCTCGGGCGGCAAGCTGAACCCGTTCGACGGCGATCCGATCCACACCATCTCGGACGGGATCCTGACGATGCGGCTCGGTGGTGACCCGACCCGCAGCGGGTTCGGTGCCGAGTCGTTCGCGGTCGGCGATGCTGGCGGACACTCGCTCTCGGGTTACATCGACCCCGCACCGGGCTCGGTGGCAGGGACCAACTTCGGGTACCTCGTCACCGGCCAGTTCGATCGGCTGGAGTGATGCCCGTGATCCCCACCTCTCCGCCGTCCCGACCGTTCCACCGTCGGCTGCTCGCCGGCGTCCTGCTGTCGCTCCTCGGAGGTTGCGCTGTGGCTGGAGATGCCAACACCGGAGGTGACGACGTGGTCGTCGCCACCCGCGAGCTCGTCGCGCAGGTCGCGGCGGCCGGCGAGGCCGTCGGCGACGGGCTGCCCGTCCTCGAACGCGAGATCGCCGGACCGACCAGCTGCCTCGACGGCGACGGTCACCAGGGTTCGATCGCCTGGACGGTCGTGCTCGACGAGGAACCCGACGTCGACGCGGTCCTTTCGTCGGTCGCCCAACGCTGGGAGGCCGAGGGGCTCGAGGTCACCCGCAACGAGGACGACCCCGCCCTTCCGCGTGTCCAAGCCGAGAACCGCGGCGGCGGCCAGCTGACCGCCGAGTTGGTGCGCGCCACCGGCACCCTGCACTACTTCGGCTCGACCGCGTGCCGGCCGCTCCCCGACGACGTCGACGACGCCAACCGGTTGCGCAGCGAGTTCCGTGCGCTGGTCGACCCCGACGGTGAGCAGGTCAGCCAGGACACCTCGCGGTCCCTGGCCGACCAGGTCGCCGACCTGCGTGCCGGCGACGGCTGACCCGCACCGGTCAGGGAGCCGCGGACACCTTCGCCGCGTCGGCGTTGGCGAGGATCGCGTGCGCGGTCCTGCGGGCGAGCGCCATGCAGGTCAGCATCGGGTTCGACCCCACGGCGGTCGGGAACGCCGAGGTGTCCCCGATCCACACGCCGGCGACGTCGTGCAGCTCACCCGAGGGTGACGCGACCGAGGTCATCGGGTCGGTCCCCATCCGGGCGGAGCCCATCTGGTGGGCGCTGAACAGCACGCGGCCGTCCGCGCCCTCAGCGGCGTCCTGGGCCCGAGCGATGTAGCCCTCGAGGTCCTCGCCCTTGCGCCAGAGCGCGAGATCGCGGTGGGTGTCGAGGATCACCGAGGCACCGGCTGCGGCGTGCAGCTCGATGAGCGAACGCACCGCGTGCCGGCGGACCTGGTCATCGATGCGGTCCTCGAGCGGGTAGTGGACCTCGGCCTCGCCGCGCGTGTCGAGCGTGACCGTCCCCGCTCCGTGATCGCGGGTGACGGCGATGAACGTGCCGAGCCGCGAGAACCGGCCCATGATCAGCTTGTGGTCGCGGCCCGAACGCCACGGCACGGCGGCCGCGGTGATCGATGGGTGCAGGTGGGCGGTCTCGATCAGGTAGCCGTGGCCCTCGACCGCACCTCGGTGCTCGGTCACGATCGTGGCCTGCGGCGGGCCCCACCACGACCGCAGGTCCTCGTCGTAGAGCGCGGTGATCATCGGCACCGGGTGCAGGCGCAGGTGCTGTCCGACGGCGGGTCCGCCGATGCCGGAGCGCAGCAGCAGCGCGGGTGTCTCGAGCGCGCCGCAGGCGACCACGACGTCCGGTGCATCGACGCGGAGCGCGACGATGTCACCGGTCGGCAGCGTCACCTCGGCTTCCACACCCGTCGCACGGCCGTCCGTGCGGAGCACCCGGGTGACGCGCGCCCGGGTCACGATGCGGGCGCCGTGGGCTTCCGCGTCCTTGAGGTAGGTCCGCAGCGTCCCCTGCTTGCTGCCCGTGCGGTCGCCGAAGCCGACGTGACCGGCGGTCTCGGGGGAGTAGGAGGCGGGGTCGGTGTTGCGTACCGCCTTCGACCAGCCCCAGCCGAGGGCGTCCGCCGCGTCGGCGAGCCGCTGGTTCGTGCCGTTGAGGTCGGTGCAGTCGTCGGTGGCGGAGATGCGCTCGAGCACGGCGTCGAGGTGGTCGTCGAACGCGGCGCCGTCGACCCCGTCGAGGCCGTGATCGCGGGCCCAGGTCTCGCGCACGTGGTCGGGTGGACGGACGCAGTTCTGCCAGTTGATGGTCGACCCGCCGCCGAGCGTCGCGCCGGCGAGGATCGCGACGTTGCCGTCGGTGGTGAGGTTCAGCCCGCCGCGCCAGTACAGCTCGCTGAGCGCGTTCATCTCGTCGGCGGGGAAGTCCGCCGCCTCGTGGTGACCGCCGGCCTCGAGCACGACCACGTCCAGACCGCGTGTCGCCAGCTCGCCCGCGATGACGCCACCACCCGCACCGGAGCCGACCACGACGACGTCAGCCTCGAGTTGCACCGTCCCCGACGCCGTGCCGAGCACGAACCCCTTCAGCTCCCTCGGAGCGGGGTCGATCGCCGGCGGCCCTGGGTAACCGAGCTGGTCCCAGTTGGGGTTGCGGCCGCTCGCGTCGACCGCGCCGTAGTAGAGCTGCATCGCCAGGCCACGGAGCCCGTTGATGCCCGCGCGTGCGTCGGGGTTGGCCGCGGAGAGGGCCTTCAGGACCCGCTCGCGCCCCCCTTGGGGGAGCTTGGTGAACCCGGTGCGCCGCAGCAGGTCGAGCAACGTGCCGAGCTCGTCGACGTCCTCGGGTGGCAGCATCTCGAGCAGGCGCTCGGCGAGCCGTGGCCCGACGCCGACCTCGGACGCGCTGCGCGCCCAGAACCCGTTCGGGTCGTCGGCCGCGACCGTCGGCGGCTCCGCCGGTGGGGCGAAGGTCTCAGCGAGTGCGTCCAGCACCCGTCGCCGTGGCTCGCTCCAACCCGTGTCCGCTCCCGGTCCTGCCACCTCGACGCCTCCCAGCTGGTGAGCCCGCGACGGTAGTCCGCGTCAGGGTCGCGGTGAGCCGCGCGCCGGTCAGAAGCCGTTCTTGACCACCCGGTCGGGCTCGATGCGCAGGATCGCCCGCTCGGACTGGATGGGTGAGGGGTAGTCCTTGCCGAAGTAGCGCTGCGAGCAGGCGTCGATGTGGTCGCGAGCCTCCTGGCCACGCACCACCTCGATGACGTGGCCGCGCACCTCGACGTAGCGGTACGGGTTCTCGTGGTCGATGACCGCGACCGTCACCCGCGGGTCGCGTTCGACGTTCTTGAACTTCTGACGGTGCACCTCGGTGTTGATCAGCAGGTGCTGGTCGTCGGCGTCCACCCACATCACCTGGGTCTGGGGGGTGCCGTCGTCGAACAGGGTGGTCATCGCGCCGAAGTTCTTGCCGGTCGCGAGCGTGCGGACGTCGTCGTCGAGCGCCACGGTTCGCCTCCTGGAGGGTCTGGTCGGGGGTCGCTTCGAAGATCGTCTCGGGGATCCTCGAGGTCGGTCACGAGGGTGTCGTGACGGGCGGGTCCCGTCGGTCTTCGGCACCGGTCCTCCGGCCGGACCGGCGGCAGGTGTCGGCTACCGTCGTCCCTCCCGGACCGGTGCGCTACCGGTGTGTGGACGAGGAGGCCCGGTGGCTGGCGAGGTGTTCGAGCTCGACGCCGCGACGTGGGACGCGCTGGTCGAGCACAGCTGGTCGGACTTCCCCTACGAGGTCTGCGGCCTGCTCGGCGTCCGGCCCGACGGGAGCCTCGCGCACTACCCGATCGACAACGCCGAACGTTCGATGACCTACTACGTCATGGACGGCAAGCAGCTGCTCAAGGCGATGCGAGAGATCGAGGACGAGGGGTGGGGCCTGGCGATCTACCACTCGCACACGCACACGCGAGGCTATCCCTCCGCGACCGACATCCGGTTGGCCGCCTACCCGGAGGCCACCTACCTGATCGTGACCCTCCAGGACCGCGACGGACCCGACGTGCGGGCGTTCTCGATCATCGACGGCGAGGTCACCGAGAAGCAGGTCGTCGTCCGAGACCACGCCGCCTGACGGCACACCGACGAGGGGCGAACGATGTGGCTGGTGCTCCGACCGGTCCTCCAGCGTGTGATCGCGATCGGTGGTCCGGTGCTGGCCAAGTGGCTGCTGACCAACGGGCTGCCGTCGCTCAAGCACTACAACGCGGCCGCGACCCAGGCCCGAGCCGTCGGCGGGTACGTCGGGGCGTGGGTCGACGATGACGGCAAGCACTGGGTGGTCCTGAACGCGTCCCGGACCGACATCGTCGGGACCTTCCCGCCGATGTCGAGCGGCGCGACCGAACGCGCGCTCCAGCACCTCGATGAGGATCAACTCGTCCACCACGAGGACGTGCTCCTGCGACGCATCAGCACCAGGGCCCGAGCCGCCCGCGACACCGTCCGCGGCGTCCTCCCCGGTACCCGCAAGGACCCCTGACCGGGCTCGCCCGTTCCCGCCCGTACCCGCCCGTTCCCGCCCGTTCCCGCCCGTACCCGCCCCCTTGC
>NZ_JBBEBZ010000066.1:0-17093 GCF_040882075.1 Nitriliruptor sp. | reverse complement strand
CGCCTACCGGTAGACGGGGAGGGGCAGACTTGCCCCCTGTGGCCTACCGGTAGACCACGTTGCCGCCTACCGGTAGACGGGGAGGGGCAGACTTGCCCCCTGTGGCCTACCGGTAGACGGGTCGGACCAGGTCAGCGCGTTCAGCGACGCGGTGGGGGCACGTCCTGGCCGATGCCGCGTCGGCGTTGGCTCTCGATCGCCGCATCGATCGCGTCGAGCACGTGGCCGCGGTCGTCCCGCCAGTCACGCCAGTCGATCGGGACCGGCGCCCACTCGGTGCCGGCGTAGGCCGCCATCCGTCGGCGGTCCAGGCGGCGCTGCTCGCGGGACGAGTGGAAGGCGTCGCCCTCCGGTTCCAGCGAGACCTTCCAGTCCTTCAGCGCGACGTCGCTGGTCAGGCCCACACCGTCCGAGGTCTCGATCCGGAACGTGGAACGCTCCGGCCGGTACCCGAGTTCGGTGAGCGCCTCGAGCACGTCCTCCTGGAAGATCGACTCGACCGTGCGTCCGACGAGACGCTCGCACTCTCGTCGAAGCGTCCCGCGCCCCGGTACCGGGCCGACGGTGTCCAGTCGGTCGAGCACCTCCTCGGGGGTGCACGTGCCGTTGAAGCCGAGGTCGATGAGCAGCGCTCGCAGCTGCTCGGCTCGGAGTCGGGACGCGGAGACAGCGACGGCCGGACCGACGAGGGTCGGCACGCCGTCACGAACCTCGACATCGCTCGGGAGCAGCCACCGGGCGCGGCGTCCGCGGGTGCCGCGCAGGTTCGGGACGTCGGTGCCGTACGCGATGACGAACGTGGCCGGTCGAGTCGGCCGCTGGCGAGCGCCGAGCAACCACGCGGCCGTCAGCTCGGAGGCTGCCACGAGGTGTGTGCTCGCCGCAGCGACCGTCGCCAGATCGCGTTTCACGCTCCGAGGCACGCCCTTGCGGACCCGGACACCAGGCAGCGGCGCCGACCATCCGGTTCCTGCGGTGTCCCGGTAGAACTCGTGCTTCGCGACCCCGTGGGTGACGGCGAGGTGCACGTCAGCGACACCGTGACGTTCGGTGACGGCTCTGCGGAGCTCTGCGGCAGCGGACATGGGCGCACCCTGCCCGTCGTGGGCACCGGTGTCCGAGCGGACCCCGGCACGGCTGTGGATGACGGGCCCGTTCCGCGTCGCCCCCCGCCGGGCCACCTCGCCGTGTCTGTCCCGTCTACCGGTAGGTGGTGAGGGGCTCATGTGCCCCCTGGCGTCTACCGGTAGGCCACCTGGCACCGCCTCGCTGCACCGGATCCGTCTACCGGTAGGCCACGAGGGGCGGATATGCCCCTCCCCGTCTACCGGTAGGCCACGAGGGGCAGGCGGGAGTAGGGCCGGGTCGGGTTCGGGTGCCGGGCCGCAGGTCAGGGGCGGAGGGCGTCCCTGCCCGAGGGTGCGAGCGAACCGACTCAGGGGCGGAGGGCGGCGAAGCCTCGGGAGACGCGGTCACGGAGTGCCTCGCGTCCGGCGTCGTCGAGGAAGGCCGCCTCGACGGCCGTGGCGGTGACCGTCTCGAGGTCGTCGAGCGTCCACCCGAAGGCGTCGCGGCACGCGATCGCCTCGCTGGTGAGGGTGACGTCGCTCATCAACCGGTTGTCGGTGTTGAGGGTCACCGCGAAGCCGGCACGTCGCAGCCGCTCGATCGGGTGCGAGGCCACGTCGGCGCTGACCCCCGTGTGGACGTTGGAGGTCGGACAGACCTCGAGCGCGACCCCGCCGGTGAGGACGCGGCTCGCCACGGGACCGGGCTGGTCGTCGGCGTCGAGGTCGTCGACGATCCGCACGCCGTGCCCGAGCCGGGTCGCGCCCTGGTCGAGCGCGTCGGAGATCGACGGCAGCCCGAACGCTTCGCCCGCGTGCAGGGTCACGCCGAAGCCCGCCTCACGAGCCACCTCGATGGCGGCGGCGTGGTCGGCGGCGGGGAACCCGTCCTCGGGGCCGGCGAGGTCGATCGCCACCACGCCCGCGTCGGCGAACCGGGTGGCTGCGGCGAACGCGTCGGGGGCGTTCGGCAGGTGCCGCAACGCGCAGACGATCAAGCGGACCTCGACGTCGGCCGGGCCCTCCTCGAACCCCGCCAGGATCGACTCGAGGACCTCGTCGTAGGACAGGCCACCGGTGGTCGACAGCTCCGGCGCGTACCGGACCTCGCCGTGGACGATGCCGTCGGCGGACAGGTCCTCGGCGAACTCGCGGGCGACGCGACGGATCGCGTCCCGGTCCTGCAGCAGCGCCACGGTCTGGTCGAAGGCCTCGAGGTAGCGGGGCAGGTCGGCGCCGCGGCCTCCCTGGAAGAACCACGCCCGTAGGCCCGCTTCGTCGTCGGTCGGGAGCGGGTGGCCGATGCGGTCGGCGAGCTCGAGCACGGTCGTCACGCGCAACCCGCCGTCGAGGTGGTCGTGCAGCACGACCTTCGGGGCGCGACGTGCCAGCTCGGCGTCCACGGGTCCTCCGGGGGTCGGTGATCGGCCGGGTGCGGCCGTCGGTCGGTCGACGCTACCCCCGGGTGCCGGTCCGGTGGGACGGCGAGGTCCACCGGCCACGGGCCTTCAGGAGACGAGGCGCCGCAGGTCGGCGGTGAGGTCGCCGTTCGGTGAGACCACCACCTCGGGGACGTCCAGCCACGCGCCGATGTCCGACAGCTCCTCGGCCAGCTCGCGTGCGACGTGGGACCGGTCGACGTCGGGCTCCGCGAAGGCGCCCTTGACCAGCAGCTGGCCGCTGCGGCGGTCCGCCTTGAGGTCGACCCGCGCGACGATGCGGTCGCCGAGCAGGAACGGCAGCACGTAGTACCCGTACACGCGCTTCGGTTCAGGGACGTAGATCTCGATGCGGTAGGTGAAGTCGAACAGCGCCTCGGCCCGGTCCCGGAACCACACCACCGGATCGAACGGGCTGAGCAGCGACCGCGCGGGGATCTCACGCGCGATCCGTGCGCCGGCGACGAGGTAGCGAGGTTCGGACTCGAGGCCGCGGACACGCACCTCCTCGAGCTCACCGCGGGCGACGAGCGCCGCGACGGCTGGCCGGATGTCGAGCTGGCGCTGGCGGTGGTGGTCGGCGAGGTCGCGGGCCGTGGCCACGCCATGGGCCCGGGCGGCACGCAGCACCAGCTGTTCACGCGCCACCTCGATGGGTGGCACCTCGGCGTCGCGCACATGCGCCGGGATGATCCGTTCGGTGAGGTCGTAGACGGTGACGAAGTTGGCGGTGCGGTCGTGCACGGCCAGGTCGCCGCGGGTGTGGAGGAAGTCGAGGGCGGTCTTGCCCTTCGGGTTGCCCCACCACGGCCCGCTGCGGGACCCCGGGTCGGCCAGGTCCCGGACCGAGGTCGGGCCGTTCACGGCGACCTCCGCGAGGACGACATCGAGGTAGCCCGGGTCCTCCTCGATCACACGCTGCAGTCCGGGCCACTTCAGCACCGCATCCCGCCGGTGGTGCAGGAGCGGCCACACGTCGACCGACGTGCAGGACTGCACGTGGATCCACCCCTCGTACAGCTCGCGCGACCGCCACAGCCAGGCGTCCCGCTCGGCGCGGTCGTGCGGGCCGATGCGCGACCAGAACGGCAGCTCGTGAGCTCGGGCCAGCACGTTGACCGAGTCGAGCTGCACGATGTCGGTGTGCGCGACGACCCGGCGCAGGTGTCGGACGTCGCGTCGCACCGAAGCGTCGGGCCGCGGCCGATGCAGCCCCTGCGCCGTGAGCGCGAGGCGACGGGCGGCAGCCAGCGACAGGGTCCTCATCGGGCGCGGACGCTAGCCGTGGGAAGCCTCGACGGGCTCGGGGCGTTCACCCCGGCGCGTGGGCCCCCGTGACCCGAGGGTTACCCTGCGCAGCCGTCCCGGCGGCCGTGCGCGGTTGCCGGTCCCGTCCGTCCCCGAACGCCCGAGCGAGGCTCCCGATGGCCACCGTCCGCATCCCGACCGTCCTGCGCAAGCGCACGGGTGGTGACGCCAAGGTCGAGGCCGAGGGCGCGACGGTCGGCGAGGTCCTCTCGAACGTGGTGGCGCAGCACCCGACGATCGACGACTCACTGTTCGAGGACGGCAAGCTGCGCGGCTTCATCAACGTCTACGTCGACGACGAGGACGTGCGCTACCTCGATGGCCTCGACTCGAAGGTCGACCCCGACGGCGAGGTCGCGATCATGCCCGCGGTCGCGGGTGGCGCGCAGCGGAGCGAGCACGCCCCGCGCCACCTGTCCGCGGGTGGCGCTGGCGCCTGACGGTTGCGCTTCGACGACATCTCCCAGGCGGTCGGCAACACGCCGCTCGTCGGCCTGCCGCGGTTGTCGCCGCCGGGCTACGAGCTGTACCTCAAGCTCGAGGGCCACAACCCGACCGGGTCGGTCAAGGACCGCGTCGCCAAGTACCTCATCGAGGCGGGCGAATCCTCGGGTGAGCTCCGCCCCGGTGGGCGCGTGCTCGAGCCCACCTCGGGGAACACCGGGATCGGGCTGGCCGCGATCTGCCGGGTCAAGGGCTACCCGCTGACCTGCGTCATGCCGGAGAACACCTCCGAGGAGCGCAAGCAGATCCTCGAGCTGTTCGGCGTCGACATCGTCCACTCGCCCGCGAGCGAGGGATCGAACGGCTCGGTCCGCGTGGCCCGCGAGATGGCCGACGCCGACCCTGACGTCTACATGCCCTTCCAGTACGGCAACGTGGCCAACGCGCTCGCGCACTACGAGACCACCGCACCCGAGATCATCGCTGACCTGCCCGACGTCGCGGCGTTCGTCGCGGGGCTCGGCACCGGCGGCACGGTGACCGGAGCGGGCAGACGGCTCAAGCGCTGGGACCCCGCGATCAAGGTCTTCGCAGCCGAACCGGAGTACGGCGACCTCGTCTACGGTCTACGCAACCTCGACGAGGGCTACGTGCCCGAGGTGCTCGACCCGTCGGTGCTCGACAGCCGCATCAAGGTCAACTCCCTCGATGCGCTCGAGTGGACCCGGCGGCTCGCCCAGGAGGAGGGCATCTTCGCGGGGGTCTCGACCGGCGCTGCTCTGGTGGTCGCCGCACGGGTCTGCTCCCGGTTGCCGGAGGGCGCCAAGGTCGTCGCGCTCTCGCCCGACGGCGGGTGGAAGTACCTGTCGACCGGCGCGTACGCCCCCGGCGACGTGGCCGAGATCGCCGAACGGATCAGCGGCACGCTCTGGGCCTGAGCGCGGGAGGTCCTCGCCGCGCTGCGCGCCGAGGCCCGGATCTCGGCGGGATGGCCGGGGGAGACGTTCCGCACGCCTCGGTAGGCTTCCCGCGCCGGCCGGGGGGGTCGGCGGAGGCGAGAGGATGCGCGTGACATTCGACGTCACCGTGCTCGGATGCTCGGGCTCGCACACCGGACCTGGGCGGGCATGCTCGGGCTACCTCGCCCGCGCCGATGGCCACCAGCTGCTGATCGACTGCGGCAACGGGTCGACGGCGAACCTGCAGCGTGTGACCCGTCCGGCCGACCTCGACGCGATCCTCATCACCCACCGCCACGTCGACCACTGCATCGATCTGATCGGGATGTTCTACGCGCTGCGGTTCCACCCGAAGGGGCCGCAACCGATCGAGCTGTACGCCGCTGCGGAGGTCGTCGAGACCCTGACCGGTCTGCTGTCGCACGATTCGACGCTCGGGTTCGGCGAGGTCTTCCACGTCACGGAGGTCGCAGGAGGCGACCGCTTCCGTGTCGGACCGATGCAGGTGTCGCTCGCGGACACGGTCCACCCGGTCCCGACGGTGGCCGCCAAGGTCGAGGTCGATGGGGCCAGCTTCGTGTACTCCAGCGACACCGCGTGGTGCCCCGACCTGATCGAGCTCGCGCGCGACACCGACCTGTTCCTGTGCGAGGCCACCTGGCAGGGGGACGGCGACGGCGTGCCCGAGGGCATGCACCTCAGCGCACGCGAGGCGGGCCGGCTCGCGACCGAAGCGGGCGCCCGCCGCCTGGTCCTGACCCACGTGCTCGGATCGCTCGACCGGAACCGGTCGCTCGCTGAAGCCCAGGAGACCTACGCGGGCGACCTCGCCCTGGCCGAGGACCTGCGCAGCTGGTTGCTGATCTGATCCGGTCGGCTCCGACCTGCGAGGCGGCTCGGTAGCGTTCACCGCTCCCGACCCTGACGAGGAACCGTGCCCCGCGCCGACGGTCGCAACGCCGACCAGCTCCGCCCCGTCTCCATCGAGACGGACACGCAACGTCACCCCGCTGGGTCGGCGCTCGTCCGCTTCGGCGACACCCGCGTGCTGTGCGCCGCCTCGCACGAGGAGGGAGCGCCGCGCTTCCGCGAACGCCGAGGGTGGGTCACCGGCGAGTACGCCATGCTCCCCGGTGCCACCGACACCCGATCGCGCCGTGAACGCAACGGCCCGGGCGGTCGCTCCAAGGAGATCGAGCGGCTCATCGGTCGCTCCCTGCGGGCGGTCGTCGACCTCGATTCGCTGCCGGACGTGACGCTCACCGTGGACTGCGACGTGCTCGACGCCGACGGTGGGACGCGCACGGCCGCGATCACCGGCGGGTGGGTGGCGCTGGCACGTGCGATGCGCCGGCACGGGTTCGAGTCGGCACTCACCGGACAGATCGCGGCCATCTCGGTCGGTATCGTCGACGGCCAGCCCGTGCTCGACCTCCCCTACGAGGAGGATCACCGCGCCGACGTCGACATGAACATCGTCGCCACCGCCGACGGTCGCCTCGTGGAGGTCCAGGGCACCGCGGAGGGCGCCGCGTTCGGCCGCAGCGAGCTCGACGAACTGCTCGACCTCGCCGTCGCCGGCTGCGAGGAGCTGTTCGTCATCCAGCGCGCCGCGGTCGACGCCGAGCCGTCGGCGTGACCGCCCGGCGGATCGTGGTCGCCACCGGCAACGCCCACAAGCTCGCCGAGATCGAGCGGCTGCTCGCCGAGGCCATCCCCGCCGTCGCGGACGGTGCGCTGGAGCTGGTGGCCATGACCGACCTCGACGTCCCGACTCCGGTCGAGGACGGGGACACCTTCGAGGCCAACGCGCTCCTGAAGGCGCGTGCCTGCGTCGCCGCGACGGGGCTGCCCGCTATCGCCGACGACTCCGGCATCGAGGTGGATGCGCTCGGGGGCGCCCCCGGGGTGCGGTCGGCCCGGTACGCGGGCGGGGACGCGACCGACGCCGACAACAACACCAAGCTGGTCGATGCGCTCGGCGCCACGCCACCGGAGCAGCGGACCGGCCGGTTCGTCTGCGCCGCAGCGCTGGTGACGGTCGAAGGTGAGGAGATCACCCGCCGCGGGACGATGGAGGGGCGGGTCGTCGACGGACCGCGAGGGACCAACGGGTTCGGCTACGACCCCTACTTCGTGGCGGACGCGACGGCCGACGGTCGCACCAACGGCGAGCTCAGCGCCGAGGAGAAGGACGCGATCAGCCACCGCGGTGCGGCGTTCTCGTCGCTCGCCGAGGACGTCGGTCGCTGGCTCGCCGACGGCTGAGGCCCCCCGGGCCGGCAGCACGCGTCAGCAGTACGCGTCAGCAGTACGCGTCAGCAGCCGTCGCGCAGGTCCTCGCAGGTCCGCCCGTCGACCACGTAGGCCGAGCGGTACTTGTACGACAGGTGGTCGACCACGTCGTCACCGGCGATCGTGATCGGGGTGTTGCCGTCGGGTGCCACCCACCGGCCGGCCCCGATCGCCGAGGCGTCCGCGGAGCCGTCGAAGGTGGACGCCGTCAGCCGCTCCAGCGCGTCGGCCCGCTGGGCCCGCCACTCGGTGGCGGGCGTGCCGCCCCCCGACGCGCCCTTGAGGAACCGGTCGAACCAGGCCAGGGTGTAGTGCATCGCGACGCGTTCACCGGCGGACGACGCGGGCAGCAACGCGGGGATGTAGGTCCACTCGAGGTGGGTGGATCCCCGCAGGCTGACGTGGTGGGTCGGGACGCCCGCCTCGACGAACCGTTCGTGGGTGGTCAGGTGCGCGTCCGGATCGGGTGGGGTCGGGTCCAGCGGCGGGGTGAAGAACGCTTCGGCCGCCTGCCCCATCGTGGGGACCCGCGGGGTCATCTCCGCCGGGAGGTTCGCGTCGTCCCAGCCGACGACGGCGCGGATCCGCAGGTCCGGCAGTTCGGGGACCGGCACGGCACGGTTGCCGACCTCGGTGATCGCCGACGCGCCGAGGCTGTGGCCAGCGAGGCCGACGCGTGAGGCGTCGACCAGGCCGCGGAGCGGGTTGCTCGCCGACAGCAGCCACTGGAGCGCGTCCTCGGTGCCTTCGACGAAGTTGGCCCGCTGCTGGAACGGGACGCCCGGGCACGGGTCGTCCTCACCGGCGCCTTCCTCGCCCGAGGCCACGCGACCAGCCAGGCCGAGCACGTCACAGCTGAGGACGCTGCCGCCCGGGAAGGTGTCGGAGCTGCCCTGCCCCTGCACGTCGGTGAGCAACACCAGGTACCCGGCCTCGGCGAGCCCCTGGGCCGCCCACAGGTACATCTCCTGGAAGCCCTGGATCGAACCGGTGGTGATCACGACGGTCGGCAGCGGACCCGATCTGGTCCGCCCCGTGACGGGGTCGGTGAACGGCAGGCTCGGTGCCCACAGCGCCCCACGGATCGTGGCGCCGTAGCGGTTCTCGTAGCTGATCGGGGTCCGAAGGCCGCGGCCGTCCTCGGCCCAGGTGAGACGGAACGGGTCGGCGGTCCGTCCGCCCGGGACGAGCTGACCGAGGGTCAGGATGGGCGACAACGGCTGGCGGAGCTGCCGCGCGAGGTTCTCGGGGAAGGTCTGGACGGTGCCGGCCGTGAACGCGGCAGCGAAGTCGGGGTTGGTGAGCTGATCGCTCTGCCGCCCGAGCGCGTGAGCCGCGTTCTGCACCTCCCGCACGAGGTGATCGGCGTCCTCCGGCGCGAGTTCCGGCGCCGGCTCCTGGGCCAGGCCAGGCGTGGCGAGCATCGAGGTCAGCAGCACCCCCGCCAGTGCTGCGCGGCCGAGCGGAGTGGCTAGGGGTCGGCGCACGGGGACTCCTGGAGCGGGACGAGCGAGCGGGGGGGGCGGGGGGGGGCGAACCCGTCGGGGAGGTCTTCGGCAGCGACGGCCTCGGAACCTGCCCCCCGTCCCAACGAACGGGTCGACGGGCCGTCACGGGTAGCCTCGCCGACCCTCGCTGTCAACGGTCCGACCCCACCTCCGAGGATCGTTCGTGCCCGATCGACGCACCGCCCGCGCGACCGCGGCCGCCCACGACCGCGCGCCGCTGCTGCGGCTGTGGGCGTACGCCGCGGGGCACCGCGCACGGGTCGTGCTCGCGACCGTCATGTCGGTGCTGAACACGGCTGCCGATCTCGCGCCACCGTTCCTCATCGGGGTCGCGGTCGACGTGGTCACCCGCCAGGGCGGGTCGGTCGTCAGCGCCTGGACCGGCGTCACCGACCTGCGTTCCCAGCTGTACGTGGTGGCGGCCGGCACGGTCGCGGTGTGGGTCTTCGAGTCGCTCACCGACTACGCGGCGGACGTGCTGTGGCGCAACCTCGCCCAGACCATCGAGCACGAGGCGCGGGTCGAGACCTACGAACACGTGCAGTCGCTCGACCTGGCGGCCTTCGAGGACCGGTCCACCGGTGGGCTCCTGTCGGTGCTGAACGACGACGTCAACCAGCTCGAGCGTTTCCTCGACCGTGGCGCCCACGAGATCCTGCACGTGGTCACCTCCGTGCTGCTCATCGGCGGCGCGTTCGTGTACCTGTCGCCGGCCATCGGCCTGGTGTCGTTCCTGCCGATGCCCGTCATCGTGTGGGGGACGTGGCGGTTCCAACGGCACCTCGAACCGCGGTACGCCGCCGTCCGGGCACGCGTCGGTGACCTCAACGCCACGCTCAACAACAACCTCGGCGGCATCGCCACCATCAAGGCGTTCGGCGCCGAACGTCGCGAGGCCGCGCGTGTCGCGGAAGGTTCGGACCGCTACCAGCGGGCCAACCGGCACGCGATCCGGTTGTCGGCGGCGTTCGTGCCGGTCATCCGGATGGCGATCCTGGCCGCGTTCACCGCGATCATCGTCGTGGGCGGCATCCAGACCCTCGATGGCCGGCTCGAGGTCGGGGAGTACTCGGTCATGGTCCTCGTGGTGCAGCGGCTGCTGTGGCCGCTGACCCGCATCGGCGAGACCCTCGACCTCTACCAGCGGGCGATGGCGTCGGTGCGTCGACTTCTCGACCTGCTCGCCGAGCAGCCGACGCTCCGCTCGGGGTCGACGCACCTGCCGTCACCTCGTGGCCACCTCCGGTTCGAGGGTGTGCGCTTCGCCTACCCGAGCGCTCCGGACCTCGAGGTGCTCCACGGCATCGACATCGACGTCCCCGCGGGGCAGACCCACGCGGTGGTCGGTGCGACCGGCGCGGGGAAGTCCACGATCGTCAAGCTCCTGCTCCGCTTCTACGACGTCACGGGCGGACGGGTGACGATCGACGGGCACGACGTCCGCGAGCTCGACACCGCCGACCTGCGGGGCGCCACCGCGTTGGTCGCCCAGGACGTGTTCCTGTTCCACGGCACCGTGCGCGACAACCTCGTCTACGGCCAGCCCGATGCCGACGCTGCCGACGTCGAGGAGGCGGCACGGGCCGCCGAGGCGCACGGGTTCATCCTCGCGCTGCCACAGGGCTACGACACGTTGGTCGGTGAGCGCGGGCAGAAGCTGTCCGGCGGTCAGCGGCAGCGGCTGTCGATCGCCCGGGCCGTGCTCCGCGATCCGGCGGTCCTGCTCCTCGATGAGGCGACCTCCGCGGTCGACAACGAGACCGAAGCCGCCATCCAACGCTCGCTCGCACGGATCAGCGAGCACCGCACGTCGCTGGTGATCGCCCACCGTCTCTCGACGATCCGGCACGCCGACCGCATCCACGTGCTGGCCGAAGGCGAGGTCGTGGAGTCCGGGACGCACGACGAACTGGTCGCCCACGAGGGCACCTACGCGGCCCTCTGGCGGGTGCAGACCGGTGAGCTCGAACCCGAACCGCGGTGACGCCAGCGGGGTGATCAGGGGTAGCGGATCCCGTCGCCTGCCAGGATGGCCCGGTAGCCCTCCCGGTAGGTCGGGTAGGTCGGGGTCCAGCCTGTCGCACGCAGCCGGTCGTTGCGGCAGGCCTTGTCCCCGCCGCGGCTGCGACCGGCGCCCGGCTCGGCGGGTGGGGGGTGCGGCACGCCGAGCTCATCGGCGAGGAACCGCAGCACCTCGCCCTTGTCCGCCGGGTCGTCGTCGACGCCGAGGTAGACCGGCGCGAGCTCGTCGACGTCGAGCAGGAGCCGCCCGACGGCGCTCGCCGCGTCGTCACGGTGGATGCGGTTGGTGTGCACCGGCGGGTCGGGGAGCCGCGCTGATCCGTCACGGACCTCATCGATCACGCGCGTCCGTCCGGGGCCGTACACGCCGGCGAGACGCAGGCTCGTGGTGCTCGGCAGCCCGGCGTCCGCGAGCACGTGCTCGGTCTCGAGCAACACGGCGCCGGTGTCGGTCGCCGGATCGGCCGGGGTGTCCTCGTCCACGGACGAACCGTCGGTGACGTCGTACACCGAGGTGGCCGACACGAACACGACGCGTCGCGGCCGAGCCCCGGCGGAGTTCAGAGCGTCGAGCACGCGGCGGAGCCCGTCGCGGTAGAGGGCGGCGTACGCGTCGGCGCCCCGGGCTCCGGCGACCGCGTGGACGACGAACTCGACGTCGCCAGGCAGGCTCGGCACGCCACCATCGGTGGTGATGTCGCCCGCCAGCGGGGTGATGGCGTCCGGGAGCACGCCGGGCGAGCGGCGGAGCCCCACGACGTCGTGGCCACGGGCCGCGAGCCGCAGGCCCACCTCGGTGCCGAGGTCGCCACACCCCACGATCAGGACCCGGCCGGGCGTGTCGCTCACGAGGTGGCCGCAGCGACGACCCGGTCGTTGAAGCCGGGCCACGCCTCCTTCGCCCACCGGTCGAAGTCACGGTCGGCGAGCTCCGCCGCGGCGAGCCCCCGCGTCGGGTCGACCCACAGGAACGAGCCGCTGCGACCGAAGTGGCCGAAGGTCGACGCGTCGAGCGCATCCCCGGTCCAGTGCGGTGACTTGGCGCCCTTCAGCTCGAAGCCGAGCCCCCAGTCGCACGGTGACTGTCTGCCGTAGCCGGGCACGACCCCGTCGAGGTCGGGGAACGCGATGGTGGTGGCGGCCTCGTGGAGCTCACCGTCGAGCAACGTCGGTGCGAGCAGCTCGCGGGCGAAGCGCAGCAGGTCGCTGACCGTGCCGCGACCGTCCTTCGCCGGGGAACCGTCGAGGACCGTCGAAGCCATGCCGAGCGGTTCGAGGACCTCGTGGGCGAGGTGGTCGCCGAACGACACGCCCACTCGCTCGCCGACCAGCTCACCGAGGATCTCGTAGCCCCAGTTCGAGTAGATGCGTCGCTTGCCCGGCACGGTGGTCATCACCCCGCCCTCGTCCATCGGCAGCCCCGACGCGTGCGCCAGCAGGTGGCGGACCGTCGCGCCCTGGTCGGCCTTCGGACCGGCCGGTTCGTCGAGGTGGACCAGCCCGTCCCGGACGGCGATCAGCACCGCGTACGCCGCCAGCGGCTTGGTGACCGACGCGAGGCCGAGCACCTCGCCGGTGTCACCGTGCTCGCTGAGGGTCCCGTCCACGTCGGTGACGCCGACGGCGACGGTGTCGGGCAGCCAGCCCTCCACCTCGCCGAGGACCTCGCCGAGGTCGCTCGCATCGTCGCTGCTGGATGGCACGGTGGCCTCTCGGGAGGGTCGGGATGGGGATCGCGAGGCGAACCCCGGACCCCGTGGAGGCTCGGTCGAGCCGATCAGATGTAGCCGCGCAGCTCGGCTGCCTCGACGACGCGGGCGACCGCCAGGGAGAACCCGGCTTCACGCAGCGACAGGCCCTCGTGGCCGCTCTGGAACTCTCGGCACTGCTGGTAGGCACGTCGGAGTTTGGCCTCGAGCCGTCGGTTGACGTCCTCGAGGCTCCAGCGCATCTCCTGGTTGTTCTGGACCCACTCGTAGTAGCTGACGGTCACGCCGCCGGCGTTGGCGAGGATGTCGGGAACGACCGTGATGCCTCGATCACCGAGGATCCGGTCGGCCACCGGCGTGGTCGGGTGGTTGGCCCCTTCGACCACGATGCGTGCCTGGATCCTGTCGGCGTTCTCGGTGGTGATCACCTCGCCGATGGCGGCCGGGATGAGGACGTCCACATCGAGCTCGAGCAGCGACTCGTTGGACACCGCGTCGCTACCGGGGAAACCGGTGACGGTGCCGGTGTCGGCGACGTGAGCGACGAGCTGGTCGATGTTGATGCCACCGGGGACGTGGATGCCGCCCTCGATGTCCGACACGGCCACGATCCGGTAGCCCTCCTCAGCGGCGATGCGGGCCGCCCATGATCCGACGTTGCCGAACCCCTGGACCGCGACCGACACCTCCGACGGATCGCCGAGGCCCGCGTCGCTCACCGCCTCGTCCATGGTCATGACCACACCCCGGCCGGTCGCTTCGGTGCGGCCGTACGAACCACCGAGCGCGATCGGCTTGCCGGTCACGATCTGCGGGGTGTGCCCGTACTTGCGGCCGTACTGGTCGAGGATCCAGCTCATGGTCTGGGCGTTGGTGTTCATGTCCGGGGCGGGGATGTCGCGCTGCGGACCGAGGACCGATCCGATCTGGTCGGTGTAGCGGCGCGTCAGACGTTCGAGCTCGGGTTCGCTCAGTCTGCTCGGGTCGACCTGGACGCCGCCCTTGGCACCTCCGAACGGGACGTCGACGAGCGCGGTCTTCCACGTCATCAGCGAGGCGAGCGCGCGCACCTCCTCGATGTCGGCCTCCGGGTGGAAGCGGATGCCCCCCTTGTACGGGCCGCGGGCACCGTTGTGCTGGACCCGGTAGCCGTTGCAGATCAGCCGAGAACCGTCGTCGCGTCGGACGGCCAGCTGCACCCGCAGTTCGCGGTAGGTACCGGCGAGCACCTCGATCGCGGCGTCACCGAGCTGGTTGATCTCGGCGGCGCGCGCGAAGAAGTGGTTGACGGCCTCGAACGGGGTCATCCCGTCGCGGACGGTCGTGTCCAGGTTCACCGTTGCTCCTCGATCGGTTCTCGGCTCCGTGATGGTCAGCACTCGTGCCCGGACGAGACCCAAGCAGCCGAGGTCGGTGACGTCGATGCCCGCTCGGTCGGTGTCGAAAGGTGGACGCGCACTAGCGTTCCCGACCAGCGACGCTGGGAGCCCGCGTGAAGAAGCGTGAGACGCACACGTTCGACGCCCCGATCGACCAGGTCTGGGCGATGGTCACCGACCCCGCCTCGCACGTGGCCAAGGCGGAACGCGCCGGCCACGACAACGTCGAGATCGTCGAGGAGGACGTCGTCGACGACCGCATCCGCATCCGGATCGCTCGCGACGTGACCCTCGAGTTGCCGGGGTTCGCCAAGAAGGTGCTCTCGCCCAAGAACCACATCATCTCGACCGATGAGTGGAGCGACAACGGCGACGGTACCTACGGCGGGACGTTCACCACCCAGTTCAAAGACGGTGCGCCGGTCGACCTGAAGGGCACGACCCTCATCGCGCCCGATGGCGACGACAAGACCACCTACGAGGTCGAGATCCAGCTGTCGATCAAGGTGCCGATGCTCGGCAAGAAGCTCGAGAACTGGGCCGAGACGGATGTCGAGGAGCAGATCCGCAACGAGTTCGCCGCCGGCGACGAGTGGCTCGCCAAGCGCTGACGCTACTCCGCGATCGGTCGAGGGCCGACGTGGACGTGGCCGTCCACTTCGAGCCGGGACTCGAGGTAGGCGACCGCTTCGCCCTCCAGCTGCGCATCGGGGTGGAACTGGAACGTGTCCTCGGTCGTGAGGTCGATCTCGTGGACCTCGAGGCGGCGCCGTTGCGCTTGGCCGGTCGGATCCTCACCGAACGTGTCGTCGTGTTCGGTCTCGAACGGCCCGAGCGCGTGCGCTACGAGACCGGGCTGTTCCCCCGCTACGTGGACTTCCAACACCACGCCCGCCCGATGGATGCCGAGCTGCTCGCGGCGATGGCCGCCGGAGAACGCTGATGGTCGATGCGGCGCGGTTACGTGCGCTCCTGGACCGTCTGCGGGAGGTCGACGACGACCTCGTCGTCGCGACGTTGCACGCAGATCGCCTGAACGACTTGACGCAGCTGCGTGAGGAGCTCGCGCGCCACGTGTCCGGGTGATGCGGACGTGGCCGTCTACGCTGGCGACGTCGACCACCGCAGTCCACCGCCGTGAACCTTCCCCGGACGGTTCGACCCGATTGGAGATGGTTCCGATGCGCGACCACGACGCCCGAGGCGATGGCCCGTGACGGTCCTGCACGCGGTGTGGTCCGACGATCTCCTCCACGTCTGGGGCGAACGGTCGCTCACCACCGGCCGGCTGCCGCGACCACGTGGGCGCGCTCCCGCCGACGGCCGGCCGCGACGGCACCCGTACGCGGTGCGCCACGACGAGCTCCGGATCGCGCTCGGGGAGCTCACCGGTCTCACGCTCGCCTCCTCGCTGCCGGCGACCGAGACGCAGGTGCTGCTGCCGACGGGTGTCGCCGCGCCCCTGCCGTCGCCGGATCTGCCGGGCGCCAACGATGCCACCGAGACGGCGCGGGGGCTCCGGGCCTGGCGGTCCGACGCGGTCGAGGTCGCCGGGACGGACGCGCTCGAACTGCTCCTGTCCCTGCCGGCCGAGCCGCCCCCCGGTGCACGGCCGGCAGCCTCCCTTCGGGCCGCGTCTACCATCGCCACGCTCGCGTTGGAGCTGGCGTCACGTGGCCGCGTCGTCCCCGGCCTCGACGCGCGCGCCGGACGGTTCGAGGCGCGGTGGCTGCCGGTCCTCGACCGTGTCGAGCGTCACCGGCTCGCGGCACTGGTGCCGGCCCTCCCGCCCGCGCTGCTGGCCGCCGCCGACGAGGACCAGCGAGCACCGGGCACCGTCCTGCGCGAGCTGGTCGAGCAGCTCGTCGACGCCGCCTGCCGGAACGCGCTCGCCGGCCAGCGTCTGACCAGCGCCCGCGGACGCCGGCGGGTCGAGACCGCGTGGCTCCTCGCGCTCACCGCCTCCGATCCCGCTGTGGTCCATCCCGACGTCGGTGAGCTGCAGCTGCTGGCCAAGGAGCTCGCCGCGTGGCACCGTTCGGGCCAGCGGGCGACACCGCTCCGGGCCGCGTTCCGGCTCAGCCCGCCACCGGTCGTCGTGCCCGACCCGACCGATCTCGCATCGGATGGCGATCCCGGCCTCGCCGGCGAGGTGGCGGAGGAGGCGCAGCCGTGGCGGCTCGAGTTCACCCTCCAGGCGATGGACGACCCCAGCCTGATCGTGCCGGCCGCCGAGATCTGGACCTCCGAGGAGACCCTGCGGTTCCTCGACCGCACCTTCGAGGCCCCCGAGGAGCGGTTGCTCGGCGACCTCGGTCGCGCTGCCCGCCTCTACCCCGAGATCGGACGAGCGCTCACCGTCGCCCGCCCGGAAGCGCTCGACCTCGACCTCGACGAGGTGCTGGCGTTCCTCGGCGACACCGCATCGCTGCTCGAGCAGGCCGGCTTCGGCGTGTTGCTCCCCGACGAGCTGCGTCGTCCCGCACGGCTCGGTGCACGGCTGCAGACCTCCGCGCGACGGTCACGGTCCGAGCCGGGCGAGGACTCTGGGCTGCTCGGTTACGAGGGGATCGTCGACTACCGCTGGCAGGTCGCCATCGGCGACCAGAGCCTGACCGTCGAGGAGCTGACCGAGCTCGCGCGCCTCAAGGCCCCGCTGGTCCGGCTCCGCGGCCGCTGGGTCGAACTGCGTGAGGACGATCTCGCCGCTGCGCTCCGGCTCCTGACCGACGGCGGAAGCGGCGAGATGACGGTCGCCGAGGCCGCACGGATCGGGCTCGGCGTCGCCGACGCGGGCACGGAGCTCGAGTTCGCCGGGATCGACGCCGACGGT
This sequence comes from Nitriliruptor sp., assembly GCF_040882075.1. Lineage (NCBI taxonomy): Bacteria > Bacillati > Actinomycetota > Nitriliruptoria > Nitriliruptorales > Nitriliruptoraceae > Nitriliruptor > Nitriliruptor sp. Next base: position 130 of record NZ_JBBEBZ010000066.1, on the reverse strand, counting down.
CCGCTCGGGGTGCTCCTCGATGGTGACGCCGATCGGCAGATCGAGGCACTGACCACGCCCGCTGGCCTCGACGGTCAGCTCCGGCCCTACCAGGAACGCGGGCTCGCGTGGCTGGCGTTCCTCGACGCGG
>NZ_JBBEBZ010000065.1:0-5368 GCF_040882075.1 Nitriliruptor sp. | reverse complement strand
CCCGGTGGGCGCTGGCGCCAGCGGGGTCCTGAGGTAGCGCTGATGCCACGTGAGGGCCCCGCTACGCGCGCCGCGTGGAGTAGGCGCCCTCGGGCTCTCACGTAGCTCAGCGGACGGGCACCAGCTTCATCCGTACGTCGACGGCGACCACGCCTTGGCCGTCGTCGCGGACGAACACGGGGTTGAGGTCGAGCTCGGCCACCTCGGGGACGTCCTCGACCATGGCGTTGATCCGGAAGAGCAGGTCCCGGAGCGCCGCGACGTCGGCCGGGGCGGATCCGCGGTACCCACGCAGCAACGGGGCCATGCGCAGGTCCGCCAACATCTCGTCGACGTCACGGTCGGTCAGGGGCGTGATGCGCACGCTGACGTCGCGCAGCAGCTCGACGAGCGTCCCGCCCATCCCTGTGAGGATGATCGGCCCGAACGAGGGGTCGTGGGTCACACCGACGACCATCTCGACGCCGTCGCCGACCATCTCCTGGACCAGGTAGCTGTCGGCGTGCTGCTCGAGGCCGGCATCGATGAGCGAGGCCCGGATGCGGTCCACGGCCTCGCGTGCTGCATCTGGCGTGTCCAACCCGAGCACGACGCCGCCGACGTCGGCCTTGTGGATGGGCGCGGCCACCTTCACCGCCACCGGGACGCCGAACTCCTCCTGCGCCGCCGCGGCTTCGTCGCTGGTCGCCACGACCCGGGAGCGAGCCAGCGTGACGCCGTAGGCACGCAGCAGCCCCTCGGCCTCGGCCGCCGTCAGCCAGCGGCCGTCACCTGCGCCCTGGTGGCCATCCGCCTCGCCGTGGTCGTCCGGGCCGCCGCCGTCCGTCCCCGCGGCATCGGTCGCCTCCGCGACGTGACTGGTGCCGATCGCGAGCTCGCCGCCGGCATCGGTCGAGGCGAGCGCCGCGTCGACGATCTCGCGCGCCCGGTCGCGGTCGATGCCGTCCGGGTCGACCGCCTGTCCGAGCGGCCGTCTCCGCCACGCGGCGTACTGCCCGATGCGGCCCATCGCGCGAGCGGCCGACTCCGGGAACGCGAACGAGGGGATGCTGGCCTCCGCGAGCTCGGGGGTGATGCCCGCGGCCGACATGAACACGCTGATGATCGGGACGTCGTCGGGGATGTTCGTCTTGGCCTCGACGAGGGCGCGGGCGACGTCGTCGGTCTCGGTGGTGCCGGTCGGGATGAAGATGACGAAGACCATGTCGACCTCGTCGGCGTTCCCGAGCACCTCGATCGAGCGCCGGTACGACTCCGGGGACGCGCTCGCGATCATGTCGACGGGGTTGCCGATCCCGGCCTCCGCGGGCAGGAACTCGCGGAACTGGTCCACGGTGCGGTCCGACAGCGGCGGGATGCTCAGCCCGTTCGACTCGAGCGCGTCGGCAGCGAGGATCCCCGGGCCGCCGGCGTTGGTGAGGATCGCGACCTTGTCGCCGGACGGCAGGCCCTGGCTGGCGAGCAACGTGGCGACCTCGAACATCTCCTCGAGGGTGTCGGTGCGGATCACACCCGTCTGCCGGAACAGCGCGTCCACGGCGACGTCGCCCGAGGAGATCGCCGCGGTGTGGCTCGATGCCGCCCGGACCCCGGCCGACGTGCGCCCGGACTTGACCGCCACGATCGGCTTCTTGCGCGACACGCGACGGGCGATGCGCGAGAACTTGCGCGGGTTCCCGAAGCTCTCGAGGTACATCAGGATGACGTCGGTGTCCTCGTCCTCCTCCCAGTACTGCAGGAGGTCGTTGCCGGAGATGTCGGCCTTGTTGCCCACCGACACGAAGGTGGCGATCCCGAGGCCGAGCTCCTCGACGTGGTCGAGGACGGCCAAGCCGAGCGCCCCGGACTGGGACGACATCGACACCCGACCCTGTGCCGGGAAGGTCTGGGAGAAGGTGCCGTTCAGCCGGACCTCATCGCTGCCGTTGAGCAGTCCCATGCAGTTGGGGCCGATGATCCGCAGCCCGTGCGCGCTGGCGCGATCGAGCAGGTCGGCCTGGCGTGCCTCGCCCTCCTCGTCGACCTCGGAGAACCCGGCCGAGACCACGCACACCGCCTTGACGCCGAGCTCGCCGGCCTGGTCGACGACGTCGTTCACGAACCGTCCGGGGACGCACACGATGACCAGGTCCGGCGTCTCGGGGACGTCGGCGAGCGATGGGTACGCCGCGACGGACTGGACGTAGGAGGCGTTCGGGTTGACCGGGTAGACCACGCCCTGGAAGCCGCCCTGCAGGATGTTGTCGAAGACCAGCCCGCCGATGGCCTGCTTGTCGCGCGACGCACCGACGACCGCGACCCGCTCGGGGCGGAAGAACCGCGCGAGGGCGGCGCGCGCCGCCTCCTGGTCAGCCGTGGCGACCACGTCGAGGAAGCGTTCGGTGAAGTCGAGTTCGAGGTCGCTGCGGACCACCCCGCCGAAGTCGCGGTCCGAGTGGTACTCGAGCCCGAGCTCGCGGACCAGGTTCAGCATCCTCACGTTGTCGGAGAGGATGTCACCGGTCAGGGTGCGCACCCCGGCGTCGGCGGCTGCCTGGGCGACCTGACGCACCAGGGCGGTCCCGATACCACGGCCCTGCTGGTCGTCCTGGATGAGCGCGGCGAACTCCGCGTGGTCGCGCTGGTCGGGGTCGCGTTCGTAGCGCGCGACGCCGATGATCCGCTCGGCATCTCCTCGGCCACGGGTCGCGACGACGCCGTACTGGAGGGCCGGGTCGAGGTCGGTGAAGCGCCCGACGTTCGACTCGTCGAGGTTGAACGACCCCATGAAGCGGGCGCGACGGGACTCCGCCGACGTGCGTGCCCACATCCCGAGCAACCGACCACGGTCCTCCGACGTGATCGGCCGGATCAGGATCGTCGTGCCGTCGGGGAGCACGTGATCGAAGGTGTCGTTGGAGCGGGTGGGTGCATCCATCGTGGGCCTCACGGGCGCGCAGGTGCCGGACACGGGTCGCGTCGGATGGCGCGTTCGGGGTCGAGCGGACAGCCGAGCAGCCGGCGCGCTGGTTCGCACCCGGCATGCGGCCCTGGCATGCAAGCCGGACGCCCCCTTCCGTGCGCCGCTCCGAGCGGGCACGATGGGCCACACCCCGGAGCTGGCCTCCCGGCGGGGCCGGCGGAGAGGCGTCGACCGTGCCCCACCCCGAGCATGACCTCGACTCCGAGCTCGACCCGCGGACCGCTGCCCTCGAAGCGCAGCTGGACCGGCTCGACGATGCGGCGCTCGACGGCGCCCCACGCGAGGGGGACGAGCCACCCGACCTCGGCACGTTCGACGAGAAGGCCGACGGGTTCGGGTTCCACGTCGACGACGATCCCGACCGGGTCATCGATCCGCTCGAGCACGCCGCGGAAGCGCACGATGGACCGGACGCGGTCGATGCCGTGGACGAGCTGGTCGCCGCTTTCAACGCCCGCGACCTCGAGGATCTGCTGGCGGTCGTGGCAGCGGACGGCGAGGCACCCGGTCTGCTCGGGTACGACCGCGCCAACCTCCCGCAGGCGGTGACCGACCTCTGGGATCGCCGACCGACGGTGCAGGTCACCCGCGGTGAACTCGAGGGGCGCGTGGCGGGCGTGCTGTGGGAGCACGACGGTTCCGCCTGGTGGCGGCTCGCGGTGGTCTCGGTGGACGACATCCGCGACGGCCGGGTCGGCGTGCTCGAGTTCGTCGACGACCCGGACCTCGTCGATCAGGTGGTGACCGAGGAGCCCGATCGCGACCTGGTCGAGGGTGCCCGTTGGCAGGAGTGGGAGGACGGCAGCGGCTGACACCGCCGGTGTCGGTCAGCTGCGGCGTGGGATCCGCTCCTCCAGCGGGAGCGACCTGACCTCGTCCCAGGTCGGCCGCGGGAGCTTGAACACCTCGCCGAGCGTCGCGTAGCGGGTGCCGGCGAGCCGGAGGACCGGGTCGAGCAGCTCCGGATCGATCCGGCCGTCCCGCCACACCGCCGGGGTGACGTGGACGTGGACCACCTCGCCGACCACGAGGTTGCCGTTGCCGAGCGGGAGCTCGTGTACCAGCCGGCACTCGAGGTGCGCTTTCGCGGCGGCGACACGAGGCGGCGCGACCACCGCTGACGGCGCGTCCTCGATGCCGAACCAGGTGAACTCGTCCTCACCCGGGGGGAGGTCCGCGGCGGTCGCGTTCATCTCCTCGAGCACGTGGCTGGTGGTGATGTTCACCACGAACTCAGCCGTAGCGCGGACGTTGCGCAGCGTGTCCTTCTCACCGGTCGAGCTGAAGATCACGTGGGGCGGATCGTTGGCGACGACCTGGAAGTAGGAGTGCGGCGCGACGTTCCGGACGCCCTGCTCGCTGAGGGTCGAGATCCACGCGATCGGCCGCGGGACGACCAACCCGGTCATCAGGAAGTAGATCTGTCGCGCGGCCCAGTCCGCTGGATCCAGCTCGAGGTCGGTCTCGAGGTGATCCGGGGGTTCGGCGTGGGAGGACGGCACGGAGGCACCTCGGTCGCTGGCGGGCCGGATGGTCGTGGCCGTGAGGCTAGGTCCACCTCGGCCATCCGTCCGGTGGCCCGCCTTCGACGGACGGTCGGCCGGGACGTGGGGCCCCTGCGGAGGCCTCGATGCGGGCAGCGTGGGTCCCGAGGCGCCGGACCCGCTGGCGCGTGATCCACGGAGGACCCAGGTGTCGGACGACCAGGGCGAGAAGCTGAAGGGTGTCGCGAAGGAGACCGTCGGCAAGATGACGGACAAGGACGACCTGCAGGCCGAGGGCGAGCAGCAGCAGCAGAAGGCCCAGAAGAACGAGGAAGCCGAGCGTCTGGAGCAGGAGGCCGAGCACAAGAAGCACCAGGCTGCGGGCCACGAGGGCGAGCAGCGCAAGCGCCAGGACTGAAGTCCGAAGCTACGTCGACGAGCCGGCCCCGCGGGGCCGGCTCGTCGGTGTTCGGACGACGTCCCGCTCGCGCGGCCGCCGACACAGCCGTCAGTCGGTGAGGGCGCGCTGCCCGGCCGGGGAACGGGGGTCGGCGCCGGTGGCACCACCCTGCGCAGCCCCTTCGGCCTGCTCGGCCTTGCGGCCCTGGATGAACTGCACGACCCCGATCACGGCCGCGATGAGCAGCAGCGGGACGCGGAGGGGGCCGGGCACGATCCGCCAGGCGCGTCGCAACCACGGCAGCGCGGCGATGATGGCCTTGGGGTCCACGGGCAGCTCCTCGGTCCGACGGCTCGGAAGGTCGAAGTTCGACGCTACCCGCGACCGGAGGCGCCCACCCTCGCCGCGACGCCCGGACGGTCACCTCACCGAGCGGTAGGCGTGGAGGGGCACGGGCGCCCCTTGTGGTCTACCGGTAGGCGTGGAGGGGCACGGGCGCCCCTTGTGGTCTACCGGTAGGCG
>NZ_JBBEBZ010000064.1:0-1004 GCF_040882075.1 Nitriliruptor sp. | reverse complement strand
GTCCGTCGAACTCCGGCAGCGCGATCTGCATCGCGGTGTCCATCGGTGACAGGCCCACGTCGGCCGTCTGCCAGCGTTGCCGGCTGGCGGTGGAGGTCAGCGCCTGGATGACCGGCACCCCGAGCCGTTCGAGCGCCTCGGCATGCCACGTGTCGTCCGCGTCGGTACTTGTCGGATGGCCCGCGGCGTTGGCCCCGCCCATCGCGAGCACCGTGACGACCAGCGCGTCGGGGTGCACGCCGTGGTCGCGCAGCATCGTGAGCAGTGGCACCTCGCCGTCCGATTCGGGGCGCAGCGAGTAGCAGTGCAGCCCAACGGCCTGCGCTCCCTTGGCCTCGATCGCGTCGATGAGGGTGTCGACGAACCCGGTGTTGCCCGACACCAGATGCGAGCGGTAGAACACGACGCCGATCAACGGTTTGGCGGGATCCAGGCCGGCGAGCGCGTCCGTGCGGCGCGGGTGGTAGGCGCCGTGGTCGGGCAGCTGTTGCGGGGGTTCGAACCCGAGTCCGGTCACCAGCAGCGTGTCGGCCAGGAACCGCAGCAGCTGTTCGGTGTTGTCCGTCCCGCCGAGACGCAGGTACTCGAAGGCCTGCGCGACCACCGCGGTCGGTGCGGTCGACAGCGCGGTGAGCTCCGCGTCCGGAGAGCCTTCCCCCGAGAGGGCGACCAGCGGCGTCCCGCCGGCGACACAGCGCTCGCGCAGCGCGTCGAGCAGCTCCGGGAACGCGGCGCGCCCGCCGAGCAGCCGGACCACAGCCACCTCGACGTCGGCAGTGGCCTCGTCCAACCAGCTGGCCAGCGCATCGGAGTCATCGCGTGGTGCGCGGGCCGGGTTCAGCGCCCGAACGCGGGGGGCGTCATGGGGAAGCGCGTCGACGGCGCCCGCCGCGGCGAGGATCTCGGTGTCGGCGGTGGTCAGCAGCAGGATCGTGGTCACGCAGGCTCCGCGGTCGGACGGGCGAGGGTGTCGGATGGATCGGGTGCGGGCAGCGGACCTGGCG
>NZ_JBBEBZ010000063.1:0-5467 GCF_040882075.1 Nitriliruptor sp. | reverse complement strand
ACGGGAAGGGCAAGCCCGACGGGAAGGGCAAGCCCGACGGGAAGGGCAAGCCCGATGGGAAGGGGAAGCCGGACCGCCCCGGCGATCCGATCGACCCGGTGGACCCCGAGGACCCGGAGGACCCGGGCGACGGCGGGGACCAGCCGCTCGCACCGCTGGACTACATCGCGATCTCGGACCAGCTCTCCCAGCCGGACCGTCCGGAGATCGTCAAGACCTCGGAGATGGTCGAGACCTTCGACGGGGAGTCGCTGTACGTCGAGGTGACCCGTCCGGACCCGGCCGTCCACGGCGACGGTCCCTGGCCGGTGATCCTCGAGGCGAGCCCGTACCACGGCACGCTCGCCGACAGGGAGGGGATCCGCGTCTTCCCCGACCCGAAGGACGAGGGTGGCGCCCCGATCGGGATGACCGGGTACTTCGCACCGCGCGGGTACGCGGTCGTCATGGTCGACCTGCGCGGCACGGGCCGTTCCACCGGCTGCCTCGACCACCTCGGCCCGAACGACGCCGCCGACCTCGAGCTGATCGTCGAGTGGGCTGCCGACCAGGTGTGGTCGACCGGACGCGTCGGCATGACCGGGCACAGCTACGTCGGTTCCACCCCGTCGGTCGCGGCGGCGCAGGACCCGGACGGCCTCGTGACCATCGCGCCCTCCGCCGGCCTGGCGTCGATGTACGACCACCAGTTCCACAGCGGAGTGCCGTGGTTCCTGCAGTACGTGGGGCCGGTCTTCGCCTACGAGCAGCTCGCGCTCGACCGGGACCTGCCGGGTGGCGACAACGCCGATGCGTTCCCGAACCCGCAGTTCGGGTGCGGGCTGCCGAACTCGGCGGCGACCGCCGGGCACGGTCAGGTCACCGGTCAGTACCAGGGCTGGCACGCGGAGCGTGACTGGCGCGATGGCGCGGCCGCGGCGGACATCCCGATCTTCATGATCCACGGCGTCAACGACAACGCGGCCCGCATCCCCGCCGCAGAGTGGTTCTTCGCCGACCGCGAACCCCGTGCGGACGACAAGGTGTGGATCGGACAGTGGGATCACGGCTCGGCCGGCAACACCACCTGCTCCGAGGGGCACGTGACCTGCCGCTTCGACCAGTGGAAGTTCGCGCTGCACGCCTGGTTCGACCAGCACCTGATGGAGCGGGACGTCCCGACCGGCCCGCCGGTCGAGGCCTTCCTCAACGGCGAGACCGTGACGGTGACCGACGGCTGGCAGCCGACGCGCACCATCGAGCAGCTCCACCTCGACGCCTCCGACGGGTCGCTGTCGACCGAGGCACCGACCGAGGCCTCGTCGGCCTCGTTCACCGCTATCGCCGGTGACGGGTCGACCGAGTTCGTGTCGGCACCGCTCGGGGAGGACGTGGTGTTCCTCGGGCTGCCCGAGCTCCAGCTGGACGTGTCCGTGACCGGCCAGGTCGTCCACCTCGTGACCGAGCTGCTCGTGGAGGGCACCGACGGGACGCGACGTCGCGCGAACCTCTGCGCGGCCAACACCCACCTGCGTGACTCGGTCGACACGCCATCGCCGGTGATCCCCGGCGAGGTGATGGCGATCGACCTGCAGTGCTTCACCCAGGCCCACCGGGTCCTGGCGGGGGAGCGGCTGGTGTTGTCGGTCGGCACGACCAGCGGCGACCACGTCCCGACGTTCGCCACCGAGCTGCAGGTGACCGTCCACACGGGGCCGGAGTCGGAGGGCTACCGGCTGTCGGTGCTCCCCGACGCGTCGATCTTCGCCGACGTCCCGCTCCGCGAGGGTGAGGAGGTCGGCGGCGGGGAGCCCCAGCCCGCCGGCCCCGCTCAGGCTCCCGTCAACGAGTCGGTGACCGTCGTCGCCCCGGGCCTCGGTGAGGTCCAGGTCGACGGAGTCACCCAGGCCATCGTCGGGTTCGAGGTGCTCGAGGGCTTCGACAACCACCGGCTGGACGCGGTCGCCTCGCTGACCCTGCCGGGCGACGTGGACCTCGATCTGCAGCGCGCGACGGCAGCAGGTGGCTGGGAGACGGTCGCGACCGGCGCGAGCTTCGACCTCGCCAGCGAGTCACTGTCGCTCGCGCGCCCGGCGCCAGGTGACTACCGCCTGGTCGTGCACAACTGGGCGGGACCGCCGAACCAGGTCGACGTGCTGATCCGGTTCGTCAACTCCGCCGGCGAGGTCGGCGAGGGCTGATCCCCGTGCGGGACACGCGAGAGGGGCGCCCCACGGGGCGCCCCTCGTCGTACGGATGGTCGTTCAGGCGTCGTCGCGGCGCTCGACCAGCTTCCAGAGCGTCGGCAGGACGGCGACGGCAGCGGCGATCTTGACCGCGTCACCGGGCAGGAACGGCACGACGCCGTTGGCGACGGCGAACTCGGCGCCCTGGCCGGTGAAGATGCCGAGCCAGGTCGCGCCGAAGGCGTAGATGACGAGGTTGCCGACGACCATCGCGAGGGTCACGGCGCCGACGGTGCGGGCGCCGCCGCGCGAGGCCCACGTGCCGAGCAGCAGCGCAGCGACCGCGAAGCCGACGATGTAGCCGAGCGTCGCGCCGCCGCTGGCTGCGAAGAACGGCAGGCCGAGCGCACCGAGGGCGAGGTAGAGCAGCGCCCCGGCCGTCGCCCGCTTGCCGCCGAGGGCGATCGCACCGGCGAGCACCACGAAGGTCTGGCCGGTGATCGGGACCGGGTTGCCGGGCAGGTAGAAGAACAGCTCGGCCGACAGGGCGATGAGCCCGGTGAAGCCCACGGTGAGGGCCACGTCACGGACGCGCTCGCCGGGCAGCAGGTCGGTCAGCGCGCCGGGGCGGGCCAGGGTCGGGTTCGCGGTGCTCACGGTGGCTCCTCGAGTTCGGTCGGCGGCTCGGTCGCCGCGCGGTGCAGGCTAGGCCGCCTCCAGCCTCGACGGGAAACGCGCGCCGGCGCGCGTTGTCTCAAGGTCGAGGTGGGTCCGTGGCCGGTCGAGGTGGTGGGAACCCGCGCCGGCGCGGGTTCCCTGGAGGTGAGGGTCCGGCCGGACGGCCGCCCGCTCCTCAGCTCGCCTTCAGGCGGGGCGGCGATGCTGGGGGCCGGCACGCACACGAGGACGCACATGGGATCGATCGAGCACGGTCCCACGACGTGCCTGGTGCTGTGGCCGGAGACGGTCACCGCGTCGAGCGCGCTCGGTCTCGCCGTCGCGCACGGCGGCGCGGAGGTCGTGGCCACCGTGCACCGGTGGGCAGACCTGCTGCGCGCCGCTGTCGAGACCCACCCGGACGTGATCGTGCTGGACGTGGCGATGTCCGGTCCGCTCGGGTTGCGGCTCGTGTCGGTCCTGCGCCACCTCGACCCCGGACGCGAGGTCGTGACCGTCTCGGAGCTGGCCGCGCTCGACCTCGCATCGGTCGAGGCGGGCGCCATCGCTGCCGTGAGCCCCGACGACCTACGGTCCCTGAGCGAGGTCCTCCACCGGATCGGTGCGGCACGCGTTCAGGTCTGAACGGTCGGGTCCGTCGGGAGCGTCAGGATGAAGGCGCCCCCCTCGTAGGTGAGGCTGCCGCCGTGGTTCTCGGCGATGGCCCGCGCGATGGGCAGGCCGAGCCCGGAACCGCCACGCCCGTCGAGCGACGCGAAGCGCTGGAAGATGCGCTCGGTCCGGTCCTCCGGCACCCCGTCCCCGTCGTCGCGGATCGTCACCACCGTGACGCCGGCGTCGCGGTCGGCCCGCACGGTCACCTCGACGCGCGTGGCCGCGTGACGGCGAGCGTTGTCCAGCAGGTTCGACACCGCCTCGCGCACCGTCTCGCCGTCGATGGCGGGCCGACCCGGATCCCCCTCGATGTCGAGGTCGAGATCGATCGACGGGGACCTGCTGCCGGTACGAGCGACCTCGTCACGACAGAGCGCGGCGATGTCCGTGGGGGTGCGGTCCGGCGTGCGGTCGCCCTCGATGCGGGCGAGCAGCAGCAGGGCGCTGAGCAGCCGGTCGGCGCGGGCCGCCTCACGAACCAGCGACGCGTACAGCAGATCACGGACCTCCGGGTCCTGCTCGCGGAGCAGCGCCTCGACCGAGGCCCGGACCGTCGCGAGGGGCGTCCGCAACTGGTGGGCGGCGTCGTCGACGAACCGGCGGGTCCGTTCCTCGGTCCGTTGGGTGCGTTCGAGCGCGTCCTCGAGCGAATCCAGCATCGCGTCGTAGGCGACGGCGAACCGGCCGAGCTCGGTGTCGGGTCGGTCCGGGTCGAGCCGTTCCCCGGTGCGGCCCGCCGCCGTCCGGTCCGCGGCGGCCACGACCTCGTCGAGCGGTCCCATGGCGACCTCGGCGCTGCGACGGAACAGCAGCAGCGCCGCGATGGCCGCGACCGCCGTGCCGAGCAGGGTCACGAGCGCCACACGCCGCAGGGTCTCGTCGACACCCGCGCGCGAGACCGACACCTCGCCGCTGCCGCCGCTGTCCAGCGCGAGCGTCGTCGTCTTCCGGTCCGGGGGGAGGTCCGGGGACCCCGGTGGGTTGATGTCGAACCGGGGGAGCGCTCCGGAGCTGATGCGCTGCCCGTCGGCGGTGGTGACCACGGCCGGGATGCCGCGGGCACCGAGGCGTTCGGCGAGCTCGGCGCCGTCGTCCACCAGCTCCGCCAGCCCGGCGACCAGTTCGACGCGCGTGGCCAGGACCTCGTCCAAGGTGACCTCGAGCCGTGCCCGGAGGGTGAGGTAGACGAACCCGTCGAGCAGGAGGACGAGCACGATGAAGACGACGACGCCGGAGACGGTCACGCGGCGGCGCAGCGACGGGGTACGCATCAGGCGTGCGGGCGGAGGCGGTAGCCGGCCCCACGCACGGTCGAGATGACCCGCGGACCGTGCCGCTCGAGCTTGCGTCGGAGGGCGCTGACGTGGACCTCGACGACGTTGACGTCCTGGTCGCTGAAGCCCCACACGATCGACAGCAGCTGGGTCTTGGACAGGACCCGGTCGGGGGTGCGGCCGAGGGCGACGAGGAGGTCGAACTCGGTGCGGGTGAGCTCGACCTCGGTGCCGGCCCGGTGGACGCGCCGACGGTGTTCGTCGACGACGATGTCGCCGACCTGCCAGACGTCGGACACGAGCTTGCCGGCGCGGCGGAGGAGGGCCTGGACGCGGGCGAGCAGCTCGGCCATCGCGAACGGCTTGACGAGGTAGTCGTCGGCGCCGGCGGCGAACCCCGCCAAGCGGTCGTCGGTCGAGTCGGCGGCCGTCAGGAAGATGACCGGTAGCTCCCCGTCGGCGTCACGCAGCACGCGGGCGATGCTGAGCCCGCTCGGCCCCACCGGGAGGCGGACGTCCAGGACGGCGAGGTCGGGTTGGAACGCCGCCGCGACCTGCTGGATCGTCGCGCCGGTCGCCTCGTCCTGGACGGTGTAGCCCTGCGCCGCGCAGGGACGAGCCGACGGCGAGGCGCAGCGCGTCGTCGTCCTCGACGAGGAGCACGCGGGGCGAGGGGTTGCTCATGGAAGCCAGCCT
>NZ_JBBEBZ010000062.1:4558-33899 GCF_040882075.1 Nitriliruptor sp. | reverse complement strand
CTAGGCCTCGGGCTCGTCCTCGACGGGGTCCTCGAGGCGGGTCGCGAGCGCCAGGCCCTCGTCGAGCGGCAGGACGACGGAGGCGAACACCGGGTCGTCGGCGAGCGCCTGGACGAACCGCGCCCGGGCGTCGGCGTGGTCGCCCGAGGCCAGCAGCCCCAGGGCGACGAGGACGCCACCGGGCCGGAGCAGCCGGCGGCCGTGCTCCAGCGGATCGACGGTGCCGAAGGCCGACCCCTGCAGCACGACGAGGTCGTAGCCGCCGTCGGACAGGCGGGGCAGGACCTCGCCCGGGTCACCGAGGATCGCACGCACCCGGGCGCCGGCGCCGGCTCGGTCGAAGGCCTCGGTCGCCAGCCCGTGGGCGTGCGGGTCGTCGTCGATCGTGGTCAGCACGCCGCGCTCGGCCATACCGCGCATCAGCCACAGGCCGCTGACCCCGCCGGCGCTGCCGACCTCGACCGTGCTGTGTGCGGAGGTGGAGGTGGCCACCCAGCGCAGCAGCGCGCCGATCTCCGGGGTCGGGACCACGGTCCGGCCCGCGCGATCGCGAGCGGCGGCCGTCGCCTCGTCCTCGGGCGCGGTCAGCTCGCGGACCCGGTCGAGCGCTGCGCCGTCCATCGGAGCTCCTCGTGCGTGCGTGTGCGTCACCGGTGCCCGGCACCGGCCACCATCGGGAGGCAGGACGGTAGTCGAGAGACGGTCCGAGGCGTCCGGCCGGTTCGACGGCTCCGGTGGCGCTCGAGGGCCGGTGGTACGTTCCGTGGCCGTCCTCGCAGGCCACGATGGCGCTGGAGCACCCGTGTCCCACGCACCGAACCACGGCGCCACCGACGTGCTGGCGTCGTCGGGCCCGCTCGAGGTGCACGGGCCCCCGGACCCGCGGGGCGAGGAGCTCGCGCCGTCCTGGGACGAGATCGCCGAGCGCTACGGCGACACGGTGTACTCCATGGCGTACCGGCTCTGCGGTGATCGCGACGAGGCCCGCGACCTGACCCAGGACGTCTTCGTCCGTGTCTACCGCAACCTCGACCGCTACCGCCCCGGCACCTTCGAGGGGTGGCTGTACCGGATCACCCGCAACCTGTTCCTCGACCGGGTGCGGAGACGCAACCGGCTCCGCATGGTGCCGTTGCCGGCCGGCGAGTGGCGCGAGCCTCGCGAGCCCGGTCCCGGTCCCGCCGAACGCGCCGAGGAGCGGGTGCTCGACGCGACGCTCGAGACGGCGCTCGCCGAGCTGCCCACCACCTTCCGGACCGCTGTGGTGCTGTGCGACGTGCGCGGGCTGTCCTACGAGGAGATCGTCGCCGAGACGGGTTGGCCGATGGGTACCGTCCGCTCGCGCATCCACCGTGGCCGCCGGCTGCTGCGTCAGCGGCTCAGCCGCCGTGGCTAGCGGGCGCGGGGGCCACGTCGGCGGGCAGCGGCTGTCGGCCTTCCTCGACGACGAGCTGTCCGAGGAGCGCGCGCTCGAGCTCACCCGTCACGTGGCCGCGTGCGGCGAGTGCCGCGCCGAGCTCGAGGCGTTGCGATCGATGCGTTCGGCGCTCCGCGACCTCAGCGTCATCCAGGCCCCGGTGCTCACCGCCGAGGTGCGGTCCACCTCCGCGGTCGGTTCGTGGTCCAAGCGCGTGGTCGCGCTCTCGGCGGTGACGACGCTGGTGCTCGCCCTCGGCGCGGCGGCCTACGTCGTCGGCGGCGACGGTGGCGAGGTCGTCCCACCCGTCGAGCGCTTCCTGCTCGACCACCTCGCCCGCACCGGCGACGGTCCGGTCCCGGCCCCGCTCGGTGGACTCGGCAGGTGATCCACCCGCTGGTCGTCGGCGCTGCGGCGTCGGCGGCGCTGCTGCTGGTCACCGCGGGACCCCTCCTCGCCGTCACGACGCCGGGGCAGACCGTCCTCGCCGCGGATGACGACGCGGCTCACCCCGGTGCGCTCGCCGAGCTCGATCGTGCCGTCGAGGCCGCACGGACGCTGCGCTACCGCGGCACCCTCACGGTCGCGTCCTTCGGCCGGGGTGGGCCACAGGTCACCAGCGTCGAGGTGGCGCGCAGCGCCGACGGCCGCCTGCGGGCTTCCCGGCGGGGAGCCTGGGAGCTCGGCCGCGACGAGGACGGCTCCTACCTGCGGATGACGCGGACCGGGGCCCTGCTCCGGCTCGGTGGCGTCACCGTCCAGGCGTTCGACCGGGCCCGGTTCCTGCGCAACTACCGGGTCGAGGACGGCGGGACCTCGCTGCTCGACACCGGTCCCGCGCGCGTCCTGCTCGCCACGCGGCGAGACGGTGATGTGCGCTCCGAGACCCTGCACGTCGACCGGGACTCCGGTCTCATCGTGCGGCGCGAGACCCGCGACGTGGACGGCCACCCGGTGCGCGTCGTCGCTTACACCGAGCTCGAGGTCGATCCGGCCACCGGTCTGCTCAGCCCTCCGGACAGCGACGGCGAGGTGGAGCGGCTCTCGCTCAGCCCGGTCGAGCGCCGGGCGCTGGTCGAACGTGGCCTGCCAGCGGAGCGCGAGCTGCCGGGCGGGTTCGAGCTGCTCGGCGCCTCCGAGGTCGAGCAGGCCGACCTCCCGACCGTCCACCTCGTCTACGGGGACGGTCTCTACACGCTGTCGCTGTACGTCCAGCGGGGTCGGCTCGCCGATCACGCCACCGAGCAGGCCACACCGCTCGACCTGCCCGGAGGTGGGTCCGTCTGGCGGTGGCCCGGCTCCGAACCACGCCGGGTGGTCTGGACCGGTGACGGGTGGACCTTCACCGCGCTGACCGACGCGCCGACGGGTGTCCTCCTGACGGCGGTGGGCGGTTTGCCGAACGACCCGGCACCATCCACCCTTCGACGACTCGCCCGGGGACTCACCCGGGTCGGGGACCGGTTGCTCCCGCCCTGGTGATCCAGCGGTGGCTGACACGAGAGGCGTAGGGCCCGTGGCGTACGACCGAGACGAGTGGCGCACCCCCTGGAGCACGCCCGACCGGGGTGCTGAACCCGTGCCCGTTCCGGGCGCCGACGCTCCGGACGCGGGTCCGGCGGCCGGTGACGACCCGGCCACCACCGCCCCCGCGGCCGTCGGTCCCGCCATCGCCCGCTTCCCCCAGCCGCCACCGTCCTCGTGGGACGAGGACACGGTCGGTCCCGGTTCGCCGTCGGGGTCGATCCGGCCGCCCGACACCACCGGGACGCACGATGCGCCCCCGGCGTCGTCGACCCGCCGTGGTCGACCCCTCCTGGCAGGCATCGTCGGTGGCGTCGTCGGTGCGCTCGTCATCGGCGGGCTCGGGACCGCGGCGATCGGGTCGGGTCTGTTCGAGATCGGGTCGTCGGCCGAGGCGCCGATCATCTCCATCAACGGCGATGCCGGCGACGGAGCGACCAACGTCGTGCCCGCCGTCGCTGAAGCGGTCACCCCGTCGGTGGTGCGCATCGACGTGCCCGCCGAGGAGTCCGCGGCAGGTGGGCCGCTCGGTGGCGGTGGTGACGCCCTCGGTTCCGGCGTGATCTACCGCTCCGACGGCTACATCCTGACCAACAACCACGTCGTCGGCGAGGCGCGGTCGGTCGAGGTGCGGCTCGCCTCCGGTGACGTGCTCGACGCCGAGGTCATCGGCACCGACCCGCTCAACGACCTCGCGGTCGTCCGTGTCGACCGTGACGGCCTGCCGGCCATCCAGGTCCGCGACGTCAGCGACGCGCTGACCGTGGGTGAGACGGTCGTCGCCATCGGTTCGCCCTTCGGGCTCGACGCTTCCGTCACCACCGGCATCATCAGCGGGCTCAACCGCGACCTCACCGTCCCCGACGAGGACGGGCAGGTCACCTCGATCCCGGCCGTCATCCAGACCGACGCGGCCATCAACCCGGGCAACTCCGGCGGTGCACTGGTCGACGGCCAGGGCCGCCTCATCGGCATCAACACCGCGATCCTGTCGCGGAGCGGCGGGAACCAGGGCATCGGTTTCGCGGTCCCCGGCGAACAGGCCGTCGCGTCCGCGGACCAGATCATCGAGCAGGGCTTCGTCCGCCACCCGCTGCTCGGCATCGCCGGGATCGACGTGTCCCCGGAGATCGCCGAGGAGTTCGACCTCAAGGCCTCGCGTGGCGCGGTCGTCGAGTCGGTCCAGGAGGACACCGGGGCCGCGGAGGCCGGCGTCCAGCGCGGCGACATCATCACCGCCGTCGACGGCGAACCGCTGGCCACGATGGCCCAGCTCGTCGCTGAGGTGCGTCGTCGGGCCCCGGGTGACACCGTCGAGCTGACGTTCGTGCGCGACGGCGCGGAGATGCAGGTCGAGGTCACCCTCTCGGAACGGCCACGCTGACTGCCGTACGGTCGCGGAGGACGACGTAGGCTCGCCGGTGCGTCGACGCGGCCGATCGCACCACTCGGTCGCACCACTCGGTCGCACCGCTCGGTCGCTGCCCGGAGGTACCCGGTGCCTGGTCCGCAGGAGCTGCTCGTCATCGCCTTCGTGGCGCTGCTCGTGTTCGGGCCCGACCGGCTCCCCGAGCTCGCGCGCAACGCCGCCAAGGTGATCGGGCGGCTGCGCGCCGAGGTGTCCACGAGCGTCGACGATCTCAAGCGCGCCGCCGAGGCCGAGGGGCTCGACCAGGAGTGGCGCGAGGTCAGCGCGGAGCTCCGCGGCACCCGCGACGAGCTCCGCCGTCCCCTCGGCATCACGGGGCCGGCCCGCAAGCCTGCGGACGCCCGCATGGCGCCGGTGCCGACCCACCGCGCCGATGACCGCCCACCGCCGATCGACAGCGAGGCGACCTAGTGACCCCGTACCGCAACTGGGTGACGGCGCTGACGGTCGCCACCGTGCTCGTGTCCCGCGTGCTGGTGAAGACCGGCGCCGGTGATCCCCTCGACCGTGCCGCGCGTGATGCGTTGGCGCGTCCACTCGGGAACCGCGCCGACGTCACGATCGGTGCCGTCACCGACCTCGGCTCGGTGTACGGCCTCGGCGGTATCGCCGCCACCCTGCTCGTCGGTGGGCGACGCCGGGCCGCGCTCGACAGCGCCCTCGCAGGATCGGCCGCGTGGATCGTGGCGCAGAGCCTGAAGCCCACGCTCGACCGGCCGCGCCCCTACCAGGTGGACGCGGCGGCACGGCTCGTGTCCGTCCCCGCCGGCTCGTCGTGGCCGTCCGGGCACTCCGCGGTGGCGGCTGCCACCGCCACCTCGCTGTCGCCCCACCTCGGGCCGGTGTCGCGGTCGGTCGCCGCCGCGTTCGTCGGGACCGTCGCGGTGTCCCGCCTCTACGTCGGTGTCCACCACCTCACCGACGTGCTCGCGGGTGTCGCCGTCGGCCACCTCTGTGCTCGCGTCGTCCGCGGCGTCCGCCGGGCGATCTGGGGGCCGCGCACCCGGCGGCCGTCGGCGGGACGGTGACCCGTCCGGTCGAGGTCGTCGCGTTCGACGCCGACGACACCCTGTGGCACTCCGAATCGCTGTTCGCCGTCACCCAGGAGCGGGTCGCCGAGCTGCTGGCGCCCTACGCCGACGCGGCCACGCTCGAGGCCGAGCTGCTGACCACCGAGCGCCGGAACCTCGACGTGTACGGGTACGGGGTCAAGGGCTTCACCCTGTCGATGGTCGAGACGGCGCTGGCGGTGTCCGACGGGAGGGTCACCACCGACGAGGTCGCCACGATCCTGGGGTGGGGCAAGCAGCTGCTCGCCCACCCGGTCGAGCTGCTCGACGGGGTCGAGGAGACCCTCCGCGTGGTCGCCGCGGATCACCGCATCGCCCTCGTCACCAAGGGCGACCTGTTCCACCAGGAGTCCAAGATCGCGGAGTCCGGGCTCGGCGAGCTGTTCGAGCACGTCGCGGTGGTGGCCGAGAAGGACACGGCGACCTACGCCCGCTTCGCCGGTCAACTCGGCGTGGCGCCCGCCGGGCTGCTGATGGTGGGCAACTCGGTCCGATCCGACGTCCTGCCGGTGCTCGAGATCGGTGGACGCGCGGTCCACGTGCCGTACAACGTCACCTGGGCCCACGAGCACGCCGAGGTGCCCGCCGACGCGACGGGGAACGGTGCGTACACCCAGCTCACGACCCTCCGCGAGCTGCCGGCCCACCTCGCCGACCTCGCCCCCTGACGCCTCCGGCAGCGGGCGTCGCTGGAGGACGCCGGCTCCGCTCGGGCAACTCCGTCGTCAGCCGACGCTGAGCGGCAGGCTGCGACCGACGATCGAGGCCTTGCGGGCGCCGATCTGGGCGGCCACCTGGATGATGGTCTGGGCGGCGGGGACGTCGGGGTTGGTGACCACGAGCGGAGCGCCGCCGTCGCCACCCTCGCGCAGGCGCGGGTCGATCGGGATGCGGCCGAGCAGCTCGGTCCCGAGCGCCTCGGCGAGCTCCTCGCCGCCGCCCGAGCCGAAGAGTTCGTGCTCGCTGCCGCAGTCGGGGCAGGTGAACGAGGCCATGTTCTCGATGACGCCGGCGACGGTCATGCCGGTCTGCTCGGTGGCCTTCCCGGCGCGGAGGGCCACCTTCTGGGCCGCCTGCTGCGGGGTGGTGACCACGATCATGTCGGCGTTCGGCAGCATCTGCGCCAGCGAGATGGCGATGTCACCGGTGCCCGGGGGCAGGTCGCAGACCAGGAAGTCGAGTTCACCCCAGTACACGTCGGCGAGGAACTGCTGGAGCGCGCGGTGGAGCATGGGCCCGCGCCAGATCACCGAGCGGTCGGGGTCGGTGAAGAACCCGATGGAGATGACCTTGCAGCCGTGGGCCTGGAGCGGCATGACCATGCCCTCGAAGGCGACCGGCTTGCCCTCGACACCCATCATCCGCGGGATCGAGTAGCCCCAGATGTCGGCGTCGAGCACGCCGACCTTGTGGCCCTGCTGCGCGAGGGCGACGGCGAGGTTCACCGTGATCGACGACTTGCCGACCCCACCCTTGCCGGACGCGACCGCGATGACCTTGGTCGGCGAGTCGGCGCGGGCGAAGGAGATGTCCATCTGTGGGTTCGCCGCGCCCTTCTCGGCGCGGAGGCCGGCCGAGAGGTTGGAGCGCTCCTCGTCGGTCATCGACCCGAAAGCGATCTGCACGTCGTCGACGCCGTCGAGCTGCATCACGGCGGCCGTGACGTCGCGGGTGATGCGGTCCTTGAGCGGACAGCCGGGGATCGTGAGCTTGATGCGGACGGCGACGGTGCCGTCCTGGATGACGACCTCGTCGACCATGCCGAGCTCGGTGATCGGCTTGTTGATCTCCGGGTCGTCGACGGTCGCGAGGATCGCGTAGACCTCGTCCTGGGTGGGCACGCGCGAGCCTTCCGGCGGTGCGAGGGGAGCGGACCCTGACGGGGTCCCGATGTCCCCGCGATGGTACCGGCCGGGACCGAGGGGTCCGGAAGCTGCGAGCGAGCCCCCGGCTAGCCTCCGCCGCCCGCCGTCCCACCTCGAGAGCGAGCCCTCGTGCGCCGTGCCCGTCCCGTCGTCGGCCTGCTGTTGCTGCTCGCGTTCACCCTGTCCGGCTGCCGGCTCGGGGTGCGTACCGAGGTGACCGTCGAGCGTGACGGCAGCGGGGCCATCGCTGTGGCGGTGGCGCTCGACGAGGCGCTCCTCGAGGCGCTGGATGACCTCGCCGTCGACCCCACCGCCGAGCTGACGGCGGCGGTCGCGTCAGCGCCGGACTGGCAGCTGGCACGGACCGCGACCGATGCCGGGGGCCTGACCCTCACCCTCCGACGCGACGCCGACGATCCGGCCGAGCTGACCGACGCCCTGCGCGAACTGACCGACGGGCTCACCGACACCGACCCCGCGCTGGCGGTCGACCTCGACCTCGAGGTGGACGACGAGGGGGCCGCGCAGCTCGACGGGACGGTGCAGCTGCGCACGCCGATCGGTCCGGGCCTCCTGACCGACGAGGTGACCGAGGCCGACCTCGCCGAGCTGGCAGCCCGCACCGTGGACGCCGCGCTCGTGGTCACCCTGCCGGGTCCGGTCACCGACCACGACGCGGACGAGGTCGACGGGTCCACGCTCACCTGGCGCGTCGCCCCGGGCGACCCGCGGCCGGTCACCGCGGCCTCGGCCGCCCCTGAGGGGCTCACGCCGGAGCAGGTGGCAGCGCTCGTCGGCGGTGCGCTCGTGCTGGTCGGCCTGGCCGCCGTCACGGTCGTGGTGGTCCGCCGCCGCTCGAGGTGACCGGGGGCGCGACGGGCGGGTCCCGACGGGCCCGCCCGGCCGGTCAGCACCGCACGTAGGGGTCCTCGTCGGTGAGCCAGCTCTCGCCGAGGAACGCGTAGGAGTTCCAGTAGGCGTAGCGCAGCTCGAACTGGGCGGTCATGGCGTCGCACGCGTCGGTGCTCTTGGTCCGGGTCGGTTCCCCCTCGACGCCGAGGTGGGCGAGCAGTTCGGCCACCACACCCCGGTCCGGATCGGCGGTGACGAGCCCCCAGCCCATCGTCGCCCACGGAGCGGCGTCGATCACCGGGGTGGTGACCAGGTCGAAGATGGCGTCGACCGGGTCCCACTCCGCGGTGGTCGGGTAGGCGGCAGCCTCCTCGAGCGCACGGCGCAGGTCCCAGACGCTGAGGGGATCCGGGCCGTCGACCAGGACGGGGCCGTCCTCGCTGGCGACGATGCCGCCGTCGTGGCCGGCCGCGCGTCGCGCCTCGAGGATCCCGAGCGACGCCACGCCGGCGGTGGTGGGGGTCGCGAAGCTGGTGCCGGAGACGGTCCGGCGTCCGTCCTGGCAGTCCGTGCAGTAGGGCAGCGTCTGGGTGAAGTCGCCGACGACGTCGGGCAGCGAGCCGGAGGTCAACTGACGCCCCTCGGAGTCGCCCTCCTCGTACCCGGAGACGCCGAGCGACCACCACGGCCCGCCCGTCGAGTCGATCGGGGAGAGGGCGGGCGTGTTGTCGACGGCGCCGGTGTGGAGCTTGCCGTGGGTCACGACACCCGTGTAGCTGAAGCTGAGGTGGTAGGGCAGCGGCGGGCTGCCGATCGGGCCGTAGCTGGTGGTCACGACGTCGACGGCGGGGTGGGTGAACGCCCACTGCTCGGACGCCTCGTCGATGCCCTCGACCATCACCACGACGGCCTCCGGGTTGGCCTCCAGGACCGAGCCGAGCACGCCGGTGCCGTGGGGGCTCTTCCCCGACGTCGGCTGCAGCGGGGGTGTCGATCCGTCGAAGGAGATGCCGATCACGTTGGTGCCGGCGAACCAGTACGGCCGTCCCGGCTCGACGCCCGCCCAGAGGTCGGCATCGGCGGCCACGTCGCTGGCCTGGTCACCGGTGCGGGTCAGCTCGAGGATCTGGTCCGGGCCGATGCCGAACTCGGCGAGGACGTCGGCCGTGACCGCCGTGGGTGCCTGCTCGGCGTAGGGGCCGTCGCCTCCGGCGTGGAAGAACTCGTGGTAGGCGTTGACGCCCGAGTCGATGGCGGCGACCACGACGCGCGGGGTCACCGCGGCCGGCTCGTCGGGCTCGTCCGGGTCGCTCGGTTGCTGGCCCGGAGGTCGGACGTCGAGCGGCCGGCCACCGGCGTGGTCGGGCTTGTGGTGGGCGACCGCTGGGGCGGCCACACCGACCACCAGCAGCGCGGCGAGCAGGGACGGACCGAGGGCGCGACGCACGAGCACAGGCATCTCCACGAGGGCAGGCGACGGCGGGCGGCCGGTCGCTGTCGTCACCCTCTTCCGCGCCCGCTCCGGTCACCCCTGCTGCCCGTGCGTCCCGTGCTGGCGGGGGCGCACGACAGCCGACCCGCGCAGGTCAGCCGCGGGGGCTGAGGTGGAGGTCAGCCGCGGGGGTTGAGCTCGATCACGAGGCACTCGCGCTTCCAGCGCTCGAGCGCGTCCTCGCCGTCGGGCAGGTTCAGGCGTGTCCCGAGCCCGAGGCCCGCGATCCGCTCGAACTCGTCCGACCCGGACTCGACCACGCGGACGTCCGCGGTGAGCTCGCCGAGGGCGGCCTTCTGCTCCTTGGACTTCACCGAGATCGTGACCGTCGGCACGTGCTCGAGGTTCGGCAGCTCCTGTTCGCTGCCACCCTTGATGACGAACAGCTTCGTGCCCTGCTGCACGTACCAGGCGGGGCGGGTGGCGACGCCACCGCCCGGCTGGTCGATGGTCAGCCAGCAGAGCGAGCCCTTCTTCAGCGCGACCTCGGCAGCATCGAGCACGACGCCCGCGGTGCGCGCCGAACCGGGCGCGTCGATGAACACCGGGATCCGGCCGGCGAGCTGGCCGTCGAGGTAGAACAGCGCGGCGTGTTCGCCGGGGTGGGTGATCTCGATCCGGTCCCGGATCTCGCGGCGGAACAGGTCCTCGAACATCATCCCGCGCAGCTCGATCAGGCGCGGCTCGGTCTCCCACAGGATGCGCCCGTCGGGGCCGGCGATCGCCAGGACCTCCTCGTAGACGCCCTGGGGGCCCTTGTAGACCCGGTTGATGCCGAACGGGTCGGAGCCCGCGGGCAGCTCACCGGTGATGCGGATGACCGGGTCGGCGACCGCGGTCTCCTCGTAGGCCGCGAGGTCGAACACCATCGCCGACATGAGCTTCACGCGGGACATCTGGGGACCTCGCTCGTGTTCGGGGACGCGCCGTCCCGGTGGTCGACCGGCGAGCTCGCGCGCGGGGAGCGTAGCCGCGAGCCCGGTCGTGGCCCGAACGCGCCGGGCCGCGGGGTAGCGTCGCGGCGCTGCCACCGAACGGGAGTCTCTCGTGGCTGAACCGACCCCTCGCACCCCCGCCGACGAGCTCGACAGCCTCCGTCGGACCCTCCGGGACTTCTGCGACCGCGAGCTTCGACCGCAGGCGCGCGACCGCGACCGCGGCGAGGTGTACCCGACGGAGCTGATCCCGCAGCTGGCCGAGCTCGGCATCCTCGGTGCGGGCCTGCCCGAACGGCTCGGCGGTGCCGGCCTGGCCTACGACGGCTACCGGGTCGTGGTCGAGGAGGTCGGCGCGGCGGACAGCTCGATCCGGTCGCTGGTGTCGGTCAACGTCGGGCTGGTCGGCAAGTCGATCGTCGCCTGGGGCACCGACGAGCAGCAGGAGCGCTGGGTGCCGGGGCTGTGCCGCGGCGAGCTCGGCGCCTTCGGGCTGACCGAGCCGGCCGCCGGGTCGAACCCCCAGCAGATGGTGACCCGAGCGGTGCAGGACGCCGACGGCTGGACCATCGACGGGTCGAAGATCTTCATCACCAACGGCTCCGAGGGCGCGGTGACGATGGTCTTCGCGCGTGCCATCGTCGACGGCGACGACCGTGGGGTCACCTGCTTCCTCGTCCCGCAGGACAGCGACGGCTACACCGCTCGCAAGATCCACGGCAAGCTCGGGCTGCGCGCCGGCGACACCGCCGAGATCGCGCTCGCGGGCGTCCGTGTCGAGCGCGACGCCGTGCTCGGCGAGGTCGGCGGCGGGATGAAGGTCGCCCTGTCGGCGCTCGACAACGGCCGCTTCTCGCTGTCCTCCGGCGCCGTCGGGCTCGCCCGCGAGGCGCTCGAGGTGTCGCTCCGGTACGCCGCCGAACGCGAGCAGTGGGGCGGGGCCATCGCCAGCAAGCAGCTGGTCCAGGAGCTGCTGGCCGCGATACACGTCGACGTCCAGGCCGCGACCGGCGTGCTCGATCTCGCCGAGGCCAAGCTGCACGCGGGGGAGCGGGCCACGCTCGAGATCTCGACCGCCAAGCTCTTCACCACCGAGGCATCGGTGCGCTGCGCCGACCGTGCCGTCCAGGTCCACGGCGGCTACGGCTACGTCGACGAGTACCCGGTCCAGCGGCTGCTGCGCGACGCCCGCGTCACGACCCTCTACGAGGGCACCAGCCAGGTCCAGCACCTGATCATCGGTCGCATCCTCACCGGCATCAGCGCCTTCTGACCCGCGCGGCCCGGATGCTCCCGCGCCCGCGTCCG
The DNA here is from genome assembly GCF_040882075.1 of Nitriliruptor sp. Taxonomy (NCBI): domain Bacteria; kingdom Bacillati; phylum Actinomycetota; class Nitriliruptoria; order Nitriliruptorales; family Nitriliruptoraceae; genus Nitriliruptor; species Nitriliruptor sp. The sequence continues at coordinate 22,007 of NZ_JBBEBZ010000062.1, read as the reverse complement.
GGCGACATCGTCGGTCGCATCCTCACCGGCATCAGTGTCTTCTGGCCCGGTCAGCGTGGGCGGGTCGCGATGCCGGTCGCCACGGCGAGGAAGGTGGCGGCCAGGTTCATCACCGTGATGTCGGCGACGTCGGCCGTGGGGTCGACCTCGACCAGGTCGACCGTCCGCACCGCCGGGTGCGCGGCGCAGCGGTGCGCGCCGGCGGTCAGCTGTCGCGGGGTCAGCCCGCCGGGCCGTGCCCCCGGGCAGCCGGGCGCGAAGGCGCGGTCGAGCACGTCGATGTCGAGGTCGACGTGCACCGCGTCGGTGCGAGCCGCGAGGTCGTCGAGCGCTTCGGTGACCACCGTCTCGATGCCACGGCGTTCGACCTCGTCGACGGTGATCACGCGGATACCGACCTCGTCGCAGAGCCGGCGGTAGGCGCGGGAGTTCGCGTGCCCGTGGATGCCGATCTGCACCACCTGGTCGCCGGGCAGGCCGTGGTCGAGGAGCCAGCGGATCGGGGCGCCGTTGGACGGCACGTCACCTCGGGCTCGGGGTGCATCGGACCCGGCGCCTCGTGCTCGGGGCGCACCGGAGTCGTAGTCGCGGACGTCGTGGTGCGCGTCGAAGGTCACCACGCCGGTCCGCTCGATCGGTGCCGCCCGGTGGGCCGCGACGATCGGCGCCGTCACCACGTTGTCGCCGCCGAGGAACACGGCGACCGGACCCGGGTCGAGGTCGGCGACCGCTCGCTCGATCGCCCGCAGCGCGTCGACGGGCGCGAGCGTTGCCAGGTCGAGGTCGCCGAGGTCGCGGACGCGCAGCCCTTCGAGGTCGAGGTCGCGCTCGCCGTCGTAGGTCGAGAACCGCCGCAGCACCTCGCGGAGCGCCGCCGGGGTCCGCCACGCCTCGCTGGGGCTGATAGACGCCGTCGACGTCGGCAGCCCGAGCACCAGCAGCTGCGGGTCGTCGTCGCCACGATCGAGCCAGTCGGCGGCGCGCGGCCAGCGGGGGTCAGGAGCGGGGGCGGGCGGCATGTCGGCGACCTTAGGGACGGGACCAGGCAGCCGCGAGTGACCTCGGAGGCGACGGTCGTGAAGCAACTCGGGGGTGTTACCCCCCCACGTCGCTTCACGACCTTCGGGGAGCGCGCTCGGCGGGCACCGCACCGCGGTGGCCGAACGCCACGAGGCGTGCTCGGCTGGGGCCATGACCAACGATCCGGCTCCCACCGCCCCGTCCGCCGCTTCGCCGCCCGCCGCCGGGGCCGTCGAGCTCGGGACCACGCCGCCGACCGCGGACGAGGTCGTGGCGGTCGCACGTCACGGGGCATCCGTGTCGCTCACCGGCGAGGCGCGTGAGGCGCTCGCCGTCGGGCGTCGGCACGTCGAGGCGCTCGCCGGCCGCGCCACGCCGGTCTACGGCGTGTCGACCGGGTTCGGCGCGCTCGCGGACCGCCACATCCCGACGGACCTGCGCACCAAGCTCCAGCGCTCGCTGATCCGTTCGCACGCCGCTGGTTCGGGGCCGTCGGTCGAACGCGAGGTCGTCCGGGCGATGATGCTGCTCCGCCTGCGGACCCTGACGACGGGGCGGACCGGCGTCCGCCCCGTGGTCGCCGAGACGTTCGCGGCACTCCTCAACGCGGGTCCCACCCCCGTCGTCCACGAGCACGGCAGCCTCGGTTGCTCCGGCGACCTCGCGCCGCTCGCTTCGGTGGCGCTGGTCCTGATGGGCGAGGGCGAGGTCGACGACGCGGCAGGCGTGCGTCGCCCCGCCGCCGAGGCGCTCACCGAGGCCGGGATCGAGCCGGTCACCCTCGCGGAGAAGGAAGGTCTGGCGCTGATCAACGGCACCGACGGGATGCTCGGGATGCTGCTGCTCGCGCTGGCCGACCTCGACCGGTCGCTGCAGGTCGCGGACATCGCCGCGGCGATGAGCATCGAGTCGCAGCTCGGCAGCGACCGCGTCCTCGCCGACGAACTCCAGCGACTTCGACCGCACCCCGGGCAGGCGGCGTCCGCGGCGAACCTCCGGGCGCTGCTCGCCGACTCGCCCATCGTGGCCAGCCACCAGGGGCCGGACTGCTCGCTCGTGCAGGACGCCTACTCGTTGCGTTGCGCGCCCCAGGTCGCTGGCGCCGTCCGCGACACCGTCGACCACGCCCGCCTCGTCGCCGACCGTGAGCTGGCCAGCACCATCGACAACCCCGTGGTGACCGAGGACGGCGAGGTGTCCTCGAACGGCAACTTCCACGGCGCGCCGGTCGGGTACGTGTGCGACTTCCTCGCCGTCGCGGTCGCGGACCTCGCATCGATCGCCGAGCGTCGCATCGACCGGGCACTCGACGCGACGCGTTCCCGCGGGCTGCCGCACTTCCTCGCGGACGACCCCGGCGTCGACTCCGGGCTCATGATCGCGCAGTACACCGCCGCCGGCATCGTGTCGGAGCTCAAACGTCTCGCGACGCCGGCGTCGGTCGACTCGATCCCCTCGTCGGGGATGCAGGAGGACCACGTCTCCATGGGATGGTCGGCGGCACGGGAGCTGCGCCGCGCCGTCGACGGACTCACCGAGGTACTGGCCATCGAGGTGATGACCGCCGCCCGCGCTCTCGATCTGCGTGCCCCGCTGACGCCCTCGCCCGCGACGGCTGCGGTCCTCGAGGTGCTGCGCGAGCACGTCCCCGGCCCGGGGCCCGACCGTCACCTCGCGCCCGAGATCGCCGCCACCGTCGAGCTCGTCCGCAGCGGCGCCCTTGTGGCCGCGGCTGGTTCCGTCACCGGCCCGCTGCGCTGACCGACCACCGAGACCCGAGGAGACCGTCGTGACCGACCCGGCACCCGCGACGACCGCGACCGAACCGGCGCCACCACGCCGCGCCGCGCGAGGGACGACGCTGACGGCGCGGGGCTGGCCGCAGGAGGCGGCCCTCCGGATGCTGCACAACAACCTCGATCCCGAGGTGGCCGAGCACCCCGAACAGCTGGTGGTCTACGGGGGGACGGGCAAGGCGGCGCGCGACACCCGGTCGCTGCTCGCGATCGAGCGCTGCCTGACCGACCTGCGCGGGGACCAGACGTTGCTGGTCCAGTCCGGTCGGCCCGTCGGGGTGTTCACCACCCACGAGTGGGCGCCGCGTGTGCTGATCGCCAACTCGAACCTCGTGGGTGACTGGGCGACGTGGGACGAGTTCCGTCGCCTCGAGCACCTGGGCCTGACGATGTACGGGCAGATGACCGCCGGGTCGTGGATCTACATCGGTACGCAGGGGATCCTGCAGGGCACCTTCGAGACCTTCGCCGCGGTGGCTGACGCGCGCTTCGGGGGGACGCTCGCCGGAACCATCACACTCACCGCCGGGCTCGGTGGCATGGGGGGTGCGCAGCCGCTGGCGGTGACGATGAACGGCGGGGTCGCGATCTGTGTCGAGGTGGACCCCTCCCGCATCCAGCGCCGCATCGAGCACCGCTACCTCGACGTCGCCGCGGACGACCTCGACCACGCCATCGCGCTGGCGCAGGAGGCACGGGACGCGAAGCGGGCCGTGTCGATCGGCGTGCTCGGCAACGCGGCCACGGTCGTGCCCGAGCTGCTCCGGCGCGGTGTGGCCATCGACATCGTGACCGACCAGACCTCGGCGCACGATCCGCTGGCCTACCTCCCCGTCGACGTCGCGTTCGAGGACTGGCACGCCGAACGCGAACGGGACCCGGCCGGCTTCGTCGAGCGGGCGCGCGCGTCGATGGCCGCGCACGTCGACGCGATGGTCGGCTTCCAACGCGCCGGAGCCGAGGTGTTCGACTACGGCAACTCGTTGCGCAACGAGGCCGCGACCGGGGGGTGCACGTCGATCGTCGCCGATGGCGGCGGGTTCGTCTTCCCCGGGTTCGTGCCGGCCTACATCCGGCCGCTGTTCGCGGAGGGCAAGGGCCCGTTCCGGTGGGCCGCTCTCTCGGGCGACCCGGCCGACATCGCGGCGACCGACGCCGCCGTGCTCGAGCTGTTCCCCGACGACGACAAGCTGCACCGCTGGATCGAGGCTGCGCAGGAGCGGGTGGCGTTCCAGGGGCTGCCGGCCCGCATCTGCTGGCTCGGCTACGGCGAACGTCACCTCGCCGGTGAACGGTTCAACGACCTCGTCGCCTCCGGTGCGGTGCAGGCCCCGCTCGCCCTCGGTCGGGACCACCTCGACTCCGGGTCGGTCGCCTCGCCCTACCGCGAGACCGAGGCGATGGCCGACGGGTCCGACGCCATCGCGGACTGGCCGCTGCTGAACGCGATGCTGAACGTGTCGTCGGGCGCGACGTGGGTGTCGATCCACCACGGCGGCGGTGTCGGCATGGGGCGCTCGATCCACGCGGGGCAGGTGTGCGTCGCCGACGGCACCGACCTCGCGCGGCAGAAGCTGACGCGCGTGCTCACCAACGACCCCGGTACCGGCGTGATCCGTCACGCGGACGCCGGCTACGACCGCGCCGTCGAGGTCGCCGACGAGCGAGGCGTGCGGGTACCGATGAGCGAGGACCCACCGGGGTCCGGAGGCGAGGTCGCGTGACCAGCGTCCTGTTCGACCGGATCGGGGAGCTGACCACGAACGTCTCCGAGTTCGGCGAGGGGCCCACCGGGCTCCGCCGTCACGCCGCGCTGGTCGTGGACGACGGCGCGGTCGCGTGGGTCGGCGACGCGGCGGACGCTCCCGAGGCCGACGACCGGATCGACGTGGACGGACGCGCCGTCCTGCCCGGCTTCGTGGACAGCCACGCGCATCTGATCTTCGCCGGCGACCGCACCGCCGACTTCACGGCGAGGATGACCGGCCAGCCCTACGCGGCCGGCGGCATCCGCACCACGGTCGCGGCGACCCGCGCCGCTTCGGACGGCGAGCTGCGGGCCAACGCGCAGCGGTTGGTCGCCGAGCTGCACGCCGCCGGCGTGACCACCTTCGAGTGCAAGTCGGGTTACGGGCTCAGCGTCACCGACGAGGAGCGGTCGCTGCGGATCGCGGGGGAGCTGACCGATGAGGTGACCTACCTCGGCGCACACGTGGTCCCCACCGAGCACGCCGACGACGTCGACGGGTACGTCGACACGGTCACGGGCGCGATGCTCGACGCGTGCGCTCCGCTGGCGCGGTGGGTCGACGTGTTCGTCGAGGACGGGGCGTTCGACGCCGACCGGGCGCGCACGATCCTGACCGCAGGTGCGGCGCGGGGTCTGGTGCCGCGGGTGCACGCCAACCAGCTCGCCCACGGCCCGGGGGTGCAGCTGGCCGTCGAGGTGGGTGCGGCGTCGGCCGACCACGTGACCTTCCTGTCCGACGCGGACGTCGACGCGCTCGCAGCGTCCGACACGGTGGCGACGTTCCTGCCCGGCGCGGATTTCTCGATCCGAGCGCCCTACCCCGACGCGCGACGGCTGCTCGACGCCGGCGCCACGGTGGCGCTCGCCACCGACTGCAACCCCGGGACCTCGTTCACGACGTCGATCGGCTTCTGCGTGGCGCTCGCGGTGCGCGAGTACGGGATGAGCCCGACCGAGGCGATCGCGGCCGTGACCACCGGGGGAGCGCGGGCCCTGCGGCGCGACGACGTCGGTCACCTCGGTGTCGGGGCGGCGGGCGACCTCGTGGTGCTCGACGCGCCGAGCGCGGTCCACCTCGCCTACCGGCCCGGGGTGCCGCTGGTGGTCGGCACGTGGCGGCGCGGCGAGCTGATCGCAGGGCGCAGGTAGGGTCGGCGCATCGACCAGGAGCGCTCCGCTGCCCGGCTTCGACATGCACACCCACACCGACCTCTCTGACGGCACGACGTCGATCGAGGCGAACGTGGCCGACGCCATCGAGCTCGGGCTCGAGGGGCTCGGGGTCACCGACCACGACACGACCACGCCGTTCGAGCGGGCGCTCGCCGCCGCCGACGGGACCGGGCTCGAGGTCGTGCTCGGCACCGAGTTCTCCGCCGAGCTCGCCGGGCTGTCGGTGCACGTCCTCGGGTACGGGATCGACCCGCACGACGACACGCTGCGCGAGGAGCTGATCCGCCTCCGCGAGGAGCGCACCATCCGCGCCCGCGCCATCGTCGGCCGGTTCAACGACCTCGACGTCCCCATCACCTTCGGGCGGGTCCTCGAGCTCGCCGGCGACGCCCCCATCGGTCGGCCCCACATCGCCCAGGCCGTCGTCGAGACCGGCGCGGCGGCCGATACCCGCGAGGTGTTCGACACCTGGTTGGCCGACGGCGGCCCCGCCTACGTCGCCAAGCACGCGGTCGACCCGACGCACGCCGTCGAGCTGCTCCGTGGCGCTGGGGGTGTGGCGGTGCTCGCCCACCCCGGGCTCTTCGGCGCGCGCGACGGGCTCACCGGCGTCCCCGACGGAGCCATCGAGGAGATGGTCGCCGCGGGGCTCGCCGGGATCGAGGCCGATCACCCGGACCACACCGGCGAGCACCAGGACCACTACCGGGACCTCGCCCGGGCGCACGACCTCGTCGTCACCTCGGGCAGCGACTACCACGGCCAGGCCAAGGACAACCGGCTCGGCAGCGCCACCACCTTCCGCGCCGAGGTGGAACGCCTGCTCGCCCGGCGCCCCTCCCGCAGCTGACCCTGGCCGTTCGACGGTGGTCGAACGGCCAGTCGTGCGGGAGGAACGGCCGTGGTCCTACGACCGGGGTGGCCTGCGAGACTCCAGGCCGGCGTCCTCGTCCGAACGGTTCGGATAGCTCGCCTCAGGAGGCATCCCATGGAGGTCCAGAAGGCTCAGAAGATCGTCCCCGTCCCGACCCTGCACTTCAGCGAGGGCGCGCTCGCCGGCCGCGTGGTCCGGCTCGACCGCGACGTCGCCACGCTCGGTCGGCGCGAGGACAACGCCTACGTGCTGCCCGACCCGCGCGTCTCGCGGGTCCACGCCGAGATCCGTAAGGAGGCCGCGGCGGTCATCGTGACCGACCTCGGTTCGTCGGCCGGCACCAAGGTCAACGGCGACGAGATCGCCGGCCCGGCCGTGATCCGTCACGGCGACAAGGTCAGCTTCGGTCCGGTCACGGCCACCTTCGAGGACCCGGCTGCCGCCGCGCAGGCCGAGGACGCCACGATGGTGTTCGAGGTGCCGAAGGTCGAGACCGGCCCCCACCTGTCCCCGCGTCAGCAGCAGGTCCTCGAGCTGATGGCCGAGGGCATGACCAACGCCGAGATCGGCGAACAGCTCGGCGTGACCGAGCGCACGGTCAAGGCCTACGCCCAGGAGCTCTACGACAAGCTCGGCGTCCGCAACCGCGCCGGCGCCGTCGCGGAAGCCGCCAAGCTCGGTCTGCTGTAGCGGTACCGCTCGCCCTGTTGCCCGACGACGACATGCCCCGGGACCGGACTCCGGGGGGACGTTGCTGCTCGGCCCCTCGGGGGCCTGCGCTGCGCTTGAGCCCCCCGGAGCTCCGGCACCCGGCACCCGGCGCCCGTCGTCTCCGTCGTTCCGCTCGATGGACCCCTCATGGATCTCTGATGTCGCTCGACCTCGGCCTCGCCGTCCAGACGTTCGTGACCCTGTTGGTGATCATGAGTCCGCTGGGGAACGTGCCTGTCTTCTTGGCGTTGACCGAGGGGGATGAGCTCCGGGAGCGGCGGCGGGTGGCGACGCACGCGTTGCTCGCGGCGTCGGGGTTGATCTACCTGTTCGCGTTCTTCGGGACCCGGATCCTGGCGGCGTTGTCCATCGGCTTGCCGGCGCTGCAGGCGTCGGGTGGGGTGGTGCTGTTCCTCGTGGCGCTGCAGATGTTGCGCGGGGACGCGCTCGTACCGGCGCGGGCCGAGGGGGTCAGCGTCGCGATCGTGCCGCTCGGGGTGCCGATCCTGGCGGGGCCGGGGGCCATCAGCGCGGTGATGGTGTTCATGACCAGCGGGGACGGGGGTGAGCTGCAGCTCGCCACGCAGGTATCGGTCGCGTTGGCGATCGCGGCCACCCTCGCCGTGCTCTGGCTCGTGCTCCGCTACGCGAGCGTGCTCGAGCGGGTGCTGCGTCCGAACGGCATCCACCTGATCACCCGGGTGATGGGGATGCTGCTCGTGGCCATCTCGATCGAGCTGGTCGCGACCGCGATCCAGGCCTACGCCGACGGGTCGTCCGCGCTCCCGTGATCCGCCGGGTCGAACCGCACCCCGGCAACGACCACGACGTCCAGGTCCCGTTGAAGGTCCTCAACCGCCACGGCCTCGTCGCTGGCGCCACCGGGACGGGCGATGTGGCTGCTCGCCGAGATCTACGAGACCTCACCGGAGGTCGGGGACCAGGACCGGCCCGAGCTGGTCTTCTTCTTCGTCGAGGCGCACCTGCTGTTCGACGGCGCCTCGAAGTCGCTCCGCGACGCGGTCGAGCTCACGGTCCGGATGATCCGGTCGAAGGGCGTCGGCGTCTACTTCGTCACCCAGCACCCGACCGCCGACCCCGCGACCGTCCAGGGCATCATCGACGCCAGTCCGCTCCTCGCTCGGTACAGCGAGGTGGTGGATCGTGAGTCGGCGGCCGAGATCCTGGCCAAGAAGGCTGAAGCTCGCGCGGCAGCTGCCGCCGAGCACGAGCGGGCTGCCGAGGAGGCGAAGGCTCTCGCGGCTCGTGAGAAGGAGCCGGAGAAGCAGCAGGCCGCCTCACGTCGACCTGCTGCGCGGCGTTCCTCCGGACGTGATTCCGCGACCGACCGGCTCATCAAGAACGCCGCGTCGAGCATCGGGCGGCGAGGTCGGCAGGTCGCTCATCCGCGGGGTCCTCGGCGACCTCGTCCGCTGAGCCGGGGCCGACGCGACCCAGGCCGGGGGAGGTTCGCCCCGTTCCGCGGCATCCACGTCCAGGTGGACCCGACGACCTCGGTAGGCTCGGCGGTCGTCGAAGAACCTCGGGGGACCGTTGACCGCCACCGTCGTGGCCTTCGCCAACCAGAAGGGTGGCGTCGGCAAGACCACGACCACGCTCTCCGTCGCCGCGGGCATGGCAGAGCTCGGTCGCGCCGTGCTCGTGGTCGACCTCGACCCACAGGCGTGCCTGACCTTCTCGCTCGGCTACGATCCCGACCAGATCGAACCGTCGCTCAACGACACCGTCGTCGGTCGCGCCACGCTCGCCGAGACCATCGTGCAGCACGGCGAGGTGGACGTCGCACCCGCCAACATCGACCTGGCTGGTGCCGAGGTGACGCTGCTGTCGCGCACGGGCCGCGAGTACCTGCTCCGCGGCGAGCTCGCCGACCTCCTCGACTCCTACGACGCGGTGCTGATCGACTGTGCGCCGTCGCTCGGGGTGCTGACCATCAACGGGCTCACCGCCGCGGACCAGGTCGTCATCCCGGTGCAGTGCGAGACGCTCGCCCACCGCGGGGTGTCGCAGCTGCTCGAGACGATCAACGACGTCCGTCGCCTGACGAACCGGAACCTGCAGGTGCGAGGCCTGGTCGCCACGATGTTCGACCCGCGTACCAAGCACAGCCGCGAGGTCCTGCGCGACCTGATCGCCCGCTACGAGCTCCCCCTCCTCGGCGCACCGGTCCGCAAGTCGGTCCGCTTCTCCGAGGCGCCGACCACCGGGATCTCCCTGCTCGGCGGGGGGACGGACGTCCCCGGTGCCGCCGCGTACCGCATCATCGCTCACGAGTTGCTCGGGCTCGAGGCCGACCCGGACCTGTTCGAGGAGGCCGGGTGGGACGACGAGCGGCGGGCGGATGTGCTCGGCCTCGAGGTCCCGGAGGGCGCGGGTGGCTGACCGGGACGCACCTGACGGCCTCGACACCTCGCCGCGGCTCGACCGGGTCAGGACCCCCGACCCGAAGGCGCCGCGACCGCGGGACACGGTCGGTAAGGAGGCCCTCTACTCCACCGCACCGTCCGCCGCGCCGTCGTCACCGGTGCTGGTGCGGTGCCGCAAGTGCGACATCGAGACCGGGGTCTCGGTGGGCGGGTTCGCTCGGTTGCTGAAGCTCCCCGTGCTGTGGAACCCCGTCAGCCGCCGGCTCTGGACCCGGTGCCCGGCCTGTGATCGCCGCACCTGGCTGTACGTGCGACAGGGACAAGCGCTGCGAGCGCTGCTCGCGGGGCGTGCCACGCGCTCCTGAGCGGCGCGGTGGCCAGGGTCAGGCCGGCCCGGCCGCCTCGAGCTCCGGGGGCAGCTCGCCGTCGACGGCCTTCCAGACCATCGCGGCGCCACGGCGGGCGAACAGCCGGGCGATGCCGATCAGGACGCCGGTCGCGACCGTCCAGGCGATCGCCTCACCCCACGAGGTCTGCGGGTCGGCGGGGTTGGCCGGCGGCTCGTGGCCGGTCCGGTGTTCCCACAACGACACGGCCGCGTTCCGAGCAGCCACCGCCGCTCCGATCGAGCTGAGCGAGACGAGGGACTTCCAGACGGCGGACCGCACGGTGACTCCGGTGATCGGGGCCGCCATCATCGCAGCGCGGTCCGGCCGTGCGGGAGGTCGACACCGTCCGCTCGGTCGCCGACGACGGCCGAACGCCCCGGCCGGGGCCGGGGCGTTCGGGTCGTGCGGAGCGATCAGGGGAGGTGTTCGACCTTCACCCGTCGCGAGAGCTGCGGGTCGCCGTCGCCACGCGCTGGCTCGCCGCGCTCGGCGACCGAGACCGTCGGGTCGACGTCGCGGCGGTCGTTGCCGCGGCCGCCTCGGTCCTGCTGGCCGCCTCGGCCGCCACCACGGTTGCGGTCGTTCTGCCCGCCCCGGTTGCGGTTGCGGTCCGGCTGGTCACGTCCACCGCCGCCACCGCCGCGACCACCGCGCGAGCGGCCGCCGTCGGAGCGACCACCGTCGTCGCTGGAGCTGCGCTCACCCCGGTCCCGGGTCGACCGGTCTCCGGAGCGGGCCTGGTCCCGTGAACGGTCACGGTCACGCGACCGGTCGCGACCCGCCGAGGGTGCGTCGTCGCGCGCGCCGCGGTCGTCCCGCGAGCCGTCCGAGTCGGAGCTCCCGGCACCGCGGGCACGCGCCCGCGTCCTGGTCGAGCCGCCGTCCTCGGTCGATGCCTCGTCACGTGGCTTCGGGTCCGACCCGGTGCTGTTGCCGTCGCTACGAGCGCGGGTCCGGGTCCGGGTGCGTGTGCGCGTCCGGTCACCGCCATCGGTGCTGGTCGCGTCGTCCGAGCGGGACCGGTCGCCGTCCTTCGCGGTGCCCGTAGGTGCCTCGGAGCGGGCCCGGTCGCGACGCGATCGGTCGGCGTCACGGTCGTTGCCGGTGCCCTCGCTGGCGCGCGTCGACTTCGGCCGACCGTCGGAGCTGCCGCGGCGGCGACCTTCGCCGCTCGACCTGCCCTCGGAGCCCTCGCCGCGGGGACGATCACCGCGCGATGATGGCTGCTGGTCGGTGTCCGACGCCTTCGCGGTGTCCGTTGCCTTCGCGGTGGTGCCTGCGTCGGAGCGGGAACCGCCACCGTTGCGCGAGCCACCCTCGGAGCGGGAGCTACCGCCGGAGCGCGAGCCACCGTCACGACCACCGCCGGAGCGGGAGCCGCCATCGCGGTCGCGGCCACCGCCGCGTCCGCCCTTGCCGCCACGGCCGCCCTTGCCGCCGCGATCGTCGCCGTCGGACGGGGCGCGACGGTCGCTGCGCGTGCCGGCCTTGGCGGCCGCGACGTGCGCGTCCCACGGGCGCTCGGCTGGCAGATCGAAGTGCTCGGTCAGCTCCTGCGAGGTCGAGAAGATGGCCTCGATGGGGTTGTCGACCTGGCCGAGCTTCTTGCGCACGACGTTCAACCGGTCGATCTCGTTGAACTCGGCGAAGGTGACCGCCACCCCCTTCTCCCCGGCACGGGCGGTGCGGCCGATGCGGTGCAGGTACATCTTCTCGTCGTCGGGGCAGTCGTAGTTGATGACGTGGGTCACGTTCTCGACGTCGAGCCCGCGGGCGGCGACCTCGGTGGCGACCAGCACGGTGGCCGACCCGTCACGGAACTTGTCGAGGTTCTTCTCGCGCGTGGCCTGGCGCAGGTCGCCGTGGATGGCGATCGCCGGGGTGGCGAGGTCCTCGAGCTCGCGGACGAGGCGGTCCGCCATGTGCTTGGTGCGGACGAAGACGTAGACGCCGCCACGGTCCGGGGACTGGAGGATGCGCGCGAGGACGCGCGGCTTGTCCATCCGGTGGACCTGGAAGAAGTGCTGGGTGACGTTCGGTGCGGTCTGCACGACCTCGTGGTCGGCACGCATGAAGGTCGGGTGGTCGAGGTAACGGCGCGCGAGCTTGACGACCTCGGAAGGCATGGTGGCCGAGAAGAGCATCCCGTGACGGTCGTCGGCGCACGCCTCGATGAGCCGCTCGACGTCGGGCAGGAAGCCCATGTCGAGCATCTCGTCGGCCTCGTCGAGCACCAGCTCGGTGACGCCGTCGAGCCGGAGGTTGCGCTTGTTGAGGTGGTCGAGCAGGCGCCCGGGGGTGCCGACGACGATCTCGTGGCCGTCACGGAACGCGGCTTCCTGCTCCTCGTACCCGACCCCGCCGTAGACGGCGATGGTGCGCAGGCCGAGGGCCTGGCCGATGGACATCTCCTCAGCGACCTGGATGCAGAGCTCGCGGGTCGGCACGATGACCAGCGCCTGGGCGCCGCCGCCGGGCTTGACGCGGCCGAGTAGCGCGAGGGCGAAGGCGAGCGTCTTGCCGGTCCCGGTCCGGGCCTGGCCGATGACGTCGTGGCCCTTGGTGGCGACCGGGAGGGTCAGCTCCTGGATCGGGAAGGGCGCCATGATGCCCTTGGCGGCGAGCGCTTCGGCCAGCTTCGGGTCCACGCCACAGTCGACGAAGCTGCGGATCGCACGCTCCGGTGCGGGCGCCTCGCCGTCGGTGGTGGTCGCGTCGGTGGACGTGCTGGAGGTCCCCTCGTCGGTCACATCGGACGCGACGGGGGAGGTGGTGTTCTCAGGCATGTGTCTCGTTCTCGGTGGGCGAGCCCACGCGCCGGGGGGCGCTCCCGGACCGGTCGGTCCTTGGTGGGCACGGCTCGCAGGGAGCACGGCCCGGCGGGGCGCTTCGACCCCGATCGGCGGGGTGGATGGCGTCGTCGTGACTCGCGTGTGGGTGGGCAGCGAGGACGGTCCCATCCCGGCCGCGGCGCGGCGGGGAGGTCCTCGCGAGGTGGCCGGCGTTCCGTTCGCTGCCGACCCGTCGTGACGCGCCGAGCGGGATCCTCCCGCGCGGAGCGCGCTGGTCAGGGTAGCTGACGATGGTCCGCGTACCAGGGTCCCGCGCCGGGGTCGCCGGTAGCGTCGCGCCCGCTCGCGGTGCGAGCGGGGTCACGAGGGAGGGACCTGAGGGTGGCGGACGGACCGGTCGAGCAGGCTGCTGCTCTCGTCGACCGCTACCTCGATCTGCTGCGCGAGCACGAACCGGTGACCTGGACCCGGCTCGGTGGCCACGGCCGGGACGACGCCCTGCCCGAGGTCGGGGCCGATGCTGACGCGGCACGGAGCCGTGATCTGGCGAGATTCGACCGGCAGGTGCGGAGCGCCCGCGACGCCATCGCCACGGACGCCGTCGGTGACCACCGCGAGGCGCGTGACGACCTGACGTTGCTGGCCGACGAGCTCGAGTACCGCCGGTTCCTGATCGACCGACGGCCGCGCTACCGCACCGATCCGCTGGCTGCGATCGAGGCCATCTCCACCGGTGTGCACGAGCTCCTGCGCCGCTGGGATCTCCCGGTCGACGAGCAGGTCCGCCGGGTGCACGCTGCCACGGACCGGGTGCGTGCGGTACCCGCCTTCCTCGAGCAGGCCGGTGCACGGCTCGAGAGCGCGCCGGAACCCCACCTCGAGGTCGCACTCGCGCGCATCCCCGGGCTCCGGGAGCTCCTCCGCGACACGCTGCCTGCCCGCGCCGCCGGGCTCGGCGTCGACCCGACGCCAGCCCGCGACGCCGGAGCGGCCGCGGCCGAGGCGCTCGACGCTGCCGGTGCGCTGCTCGACGAGCTCCGGGGCGAGGTCGCCAGCCCGTGGCGGCTCGGCCCGGAGGACCACGAGGTGACCCTGCGCGCGGCGCTCGGCACCTCGATGTCGGCCGGCGAGATCGCCGATCGGGCGTCGAGTTGGCTGGTGACGGTCCGGCAGGAGCTGGCCGAGCTCGCGGCGTCGTCCTGGCCTCGGCGCTTCCCGGGTGAACCCGTGCCGGACACGGAGGACGAGCGGATCCGGCGGGTGCTCGGCCACGTCGCCCGGACCGCGCTGCCGCGCGATCAGCTCGTCCCCGAGGCGCGCCGCGCGGTGGCCGAGGCGCGCGCGTTCGCGCTCGACCTCGGGCTGTGCGACGTGCCGCCCGCGGAGCGCTTGACGGTCACCGAGGTGCCGCCCTACCTCGCCGGCGTCGCGGTGGCGTTCATCACCCAAGCGCCACCGTTGGATCCGTCGGGTGGCTGCGTCTACTACCTCTCGCCGGTGCCGGCGTCGTGGGACGAGGACCGCGCCGCGAGCTTCCTGCGCGAGTACACGCCGGCGCAGCTCCGCTCCCTGGCGCTGCACGAGGGCTACCCCGGGCACTTCGTCCAGCTCGAGCACGCGTCACGACACCCGCGTCTGGCGCGGCGGTTGCTGACCCGCCCGGCCTTCGCCGAGGGCTGGGCGGTGCACGTCGAACGCGAAGCGGTGGCCGCCGGTTTCGGCGCGGGGCGGACCTCGACGGTCGATGCCGACGACTACCGCCTGACCCAACGCAAGCTCGAGCTGCGGATCGCCACCAACGCCATGCTCGATGTGGGGCTCCACACCGGTGACCTCGACGACGACGCGGCCACCGGGTTGCTGACCAGCATGGCCTTCCAGGAGCAGGCCGAGGCCACCAGCAAGCTGACCCGCGCCAAGGTCACGTCGGGGCAGCTGTGCAGCTACTTCGTCGGTGGCGCCGAGGTGGGGGATCTCCAGGATGCCACCCGGGCGGCCGAGGGCGCGGGCTACGACGCTCGCCGGTTCCACCAGCGGGTGCTGTCCCACGGCACCCCCACGATCGACGTGCTCCGCCGCGCCCTGGCCGACGACACCGGTGAGCGCCGCCCCTTCGGACCCGCCTGACCGCGACGCACCGCGAGAGCGGGCGTGTGACGATCACTGGGCGTCTGACGGTGCGCATGCGTCACGTCAGCTACCCGCTGCACGTCAGCCACCCGTTGCCCTTCAGAACTCGTTCACGAGCCCGCCCGTCGGTGGACGCCCCCCGCGCCGTCCTCGTCACACGCAGGTGTCACCGGAGGGCTCCCTGGACACCTCCGGGCGCGGCTGGTCCGCGGCGGCGGTGCCGCCGGCGTTCGCGGCGGCCCTCGTCGGCGACGAGGCGGCAGCGGCCTTGGAGGCGGGACAGGCGATCTGGCTCGGCGACGGTCGGCCGGAAGAGCTGCAGGTGCGACCGGTCGACTGGGTCGACGACGAACTGGTCGTGGGCGACACGCGAACGCTCGAGATCGTCACCCGTCGCTTCTCGGATCCCGCGATCGCGGCAGATGGCGCCTACCAGCTACCTCGGCTGCTCATCCCGGAGGCCACCGTCGCGGTGGATGGCGCGAACGCCGAGCCGAGGCCGGACCAGTGGGAAGGCGCGTGGTTCGTGGTGCTCGGGAACGAGCCCGTGAACGCGACCTCGTTGGCCGCAGCGGGTGCGATCGCCGAGGAACGGTCCGACGGGCAGGTCACGGTCCGCGTCGAACGGGGCTACGAGAGCGGGTACGGCATCGCGTCCTGGGCTGTGACCATCGTCGGCGCGGTGGCTGGACTCGCCCTCGTCGCGGTCGCGATCGCGCTCGCCGCTGCGGAGGCGCGGCCGGATCTGGTGACCTTGCGGTCGGTCGGCGCGGGACGTCGCACCCGCCGGTCGCTGGCCGCCGGGCGAGCGCTGCTGCTGGCGGGTATCGGTGGCGTGCTCGCCGTGCCGGTCGGGCTCGTGCCGGCGTGGGCGGTCCTGTCCTCGCTCGATCTGTCCGTGCCGCTCCAGGTCCCGTGGACGACGATCGCGGTCGTTGCGGCCGGTGTCCCGCTCCTGGCCACGGCCGGTGCGACCCTCCTCGGGGCGCGCGACCGCTTGGCCCGCACCGCCTGACCATCGCGCGGACCGTGAACTGCCCACGTCCGTCGTCGTCCGTCGTCGTCCGTCCACAACCTTCGGGTACCCGCGGCCCCCGTGTCACACCCCTCGTGCATGCTCCGTCCATGAGCCGCCACCCCGATCCCATGCCCGACCGCCCGCCCGCGCCCGCGGTGCCGGGCGGGCCGGCGTTGTCAGCGGATGCCGAGCTGGCGGGGTTGGTGGCGGCGCTGCACGAGGCGGATCGGGCGATGGCTCGGGCGGTCGCGCTGGCCGGCCGGATCGATGGTCGTCGCGCCGCCGCCGAGGAGGGGATGACGGTCGACGGTGCCGTGCAGCTGCACACCGGCGCGGCCCGCTCCGACGTGTCGATGGTCCTGACCGCCGGCGACGTGCTCGCCACGATGCCGGCCACCGCCGGCCTGTTCGACGCCGGGGTGCTGTCCTGGGGACACGTCCGGGCGCTGGTGACCGGGCTACGTCGCCTGGACGCCACGGCCCGCGACGCCCTGGACACCTACCTCGGCGAGCAGGCCGACCACCTGTCGGCGATGGACCCCGAACGGCGGCTGTGGGCGCTGGACGACGCGATCGCACAGTTCTCGCCGCTGCGGGCCGCCGAGGACCGCGCCGACCGGCAGGTCGACACCGAGTTCCTCGCCCTGCAGGGACGCCTCGACGGGTCGGGGACCGGGTACGGCGAGTTCGGCCCGGAATCGTTCACGGCCATCACCGGCGCGCTGGCCGCCGAAGCCGACGCCCCCCGGGCGCGGCCGTGCGCCGGCGACCAACATGGCCCCGACGAACCGGTGCCGTCACGTGCCCAGCAGCTGGCCGCGGCGCTGGTCCGTCTCTGCACCCGCCGGCCCGGTGACGCCTCGGCCGGGGGTTCGACGCCGGTGCGGTTCTCGGTCGTGGTCGACCTCGACCGGATCACCAACGCCGCCGCGGGCCATATCGCCACCGGGGTACGCGGCCGCCCCCCGCGGATCGTGCGCCGAGCGCTGGACCGCCTGGCGTGCGATGCCGCCCTCGACGTCGTGGTGCGTGACGGAGCCGATCTGCTCGCCGCGCAGCGCTACGCCCCCGAGGTGACGGCCGCGACCCGCCGTGCCGTCGCGGCCCGCGACGGGGGCTGCCGGTTCCCCGGTTGCACCGCCCCTCTTCGCTGGTGCGACGTGCACCACGTCCGACCCCAGGCCGCCGGAGGCGACCACGCCGTGTGGAACTTGGTGTCTCTCTGCCGCGCCCACCACACCACCGTCCACCGGCGTGGCTGGACCCAACACCTGGACCGTGACGGGACCTACCGCATCCGCCGCCGTGGTCGGACGTGGACCACCCGGCCCCGCCACGACCAACAGTTGCCCCCGCCCCACACCGACGGGCCCGCGGCCCGCGACGGCCCGGCGACACGCGACGGCCCG